>CAILDT010000114.1 GCA_903833025.1 uncultured Bacteroidota bacterium
GTACCGTGGGTTCGAATCCCACTTTCTCCTTTTTGAATTCCGAGTTAATAATAGTTTATTCTTCTAAATAGTAACGTTTGTCTATTTAATTTAATTAGAATTCTCTAGTGCCTTTTCTATTAGTACATAAGGCACTAGTGCAGTACACACTTTGTTTTTAACACGTTGGCTTTTTTCTACAAATCATAAAGATATTGGAATAGCTTATTTAATGTTTGGATTTTTTTCAGGTATTCTTGGTACTACAATGTCAGTTCTAATCCGTATTGAACTTTCCCAACCGGGCAGTCAAATTTTTATGGGGAATTATCAACTTTATAATGTTCTTGTAACAGGACATGCAATATTGATGATTTTTTTTATGGTAATGCCTATTCTAATTGGAGGTTTTGGAAATTTCTTTCTTCCACTTATGATAGGTGCTCCAGATATGGCATTTCCTCGTATGAATAATATAAGCTTTTGGTTATTACCGCCGTCTTTAATATTGATTGTAGCATCTACATTTGTAGAAGCAGGAGTAGGTACAGGGTGGACTCTTTATCCACCTTTAAGTGCATCACAAGCGCATTCTGGTTCAGCAGTTGATTTAGCAATTTTTAGTTTACATTTATCTGGTGCAGCTTCGATTTTAGGCGCTATTAATTTTATTACTACTGTTATGAATATGCGAATGCCAGGAATGACTTACCATAGAATGCCTTTGTACGTTTGGGCAGTTTTTGTAACATCTTTTCTATTAGCATTTTCATTACCAGTACTAGGTGCAGCTATTACAATGCTACTAAGTGATCGAAATTTTAATACAACTTTTTTTGATCCAGCAGGCGGTGGTGATCCTATATTATTTCAACATCTTTTTTGGTTTTTTGGACATCCTGAAGTTTATATTCTAATTCTTCCTGGATTTGGTATGATCAGTCATATTGTTTCATCTTTTTCTGAAAAAGATGTTTTTGGTTATCTTGGAATGGTTTATGCAATGGTTTCCATAGGTGTTCTTGGTTTTATCGTCTGGGCACATCATATGTATACAGTTGGTCTAGATGTAGATACTCGCGCATATTTTACGGCGGCAACAATGATTATTGCAGTACCAACGGGTATTAAAGTTTTTAGCTGGATTGCAACAATGTGGGGTGGAGCTCTTATTTTGGAAACATCTATGTTATTTGCAATCGGGTTTATCTTTTTATTTACAATAGGAGGATTAACTGGTATTATGTTATCTAATTCTAGTATTAATGCTGTTTTACACGATACATATTATGTTGTTGCACATTTTCATTATGTTCTATCGATGGGAGCTGTATTCGCTATATTCGCCGGTTGGTACTATTGGATAACAAAAATGACTGGGTTATTATTTCCGGAAGCTTTAGGTAAAATACATTTTTGGTTGTTTTTTTTTGGTGTTAATTTAACCTTTTTTCCTATGCACTTTCTTGGAATAGCTGGTATGCCACGAAGAATACCCGATTATCCTGATGCTTATTTTTTTTGGAATGCTTTAGCGTCATTTGGTTCAGCTGTTTCTGTAGTATCACTATTGATTTTTTTTGTTATTATATTTATAACATTAACTAGTAATACAGTTGGTTCTAATATGATTTGGAAAGCTGTTTATAAAAAATAAAACTGTACTCTTGAGATTAGAATATAGTATTATGACCATTAATGATTAAATTTTATGGTATTTAGTAGAAAATTTATATTATGACTAAAATTTTTAATTTTCAATTATTTTTAAATTCAATAGATAAACGTTCCATTCTAATATATCAAAGGTTTTTAATTAAAATGTTTAAATGTAAGAATACAAACTTTAATACTTTTTTTTTACCAAAAAAAAA
>CAILDT010000115.1 GCA_903833025.1 uncultured Bacteroidota bacterium
AAATCAGTATAACTTCTTTGTTTCCCTTTACTTCTATAATCTTCAATCAAAGCATCTACTTTCTCAACAGTTAAATTCTCGTGATACGATGCGCCGCATTGCAACATTGGCGCGCTACCACAACTTCCCAAACATTCTACCATTTTAATAGTAAACATTCCGTCCTTTGTTGTTTCACCTGCTTTTATTCCTAATTTCTTTTCTAAATGATTCACCAAATCTTCTGCTCCACGCACCCAACACGAAGAAGTTCTGCAAACATCCAACACACATTTCCCAACAGGTTTTAAATTAAACATCGAATAAAAAGAAGCTACTTCATATACTTCAATAGGTTTTATATTAAGTATAGAAGCCACATAATCCATCGTTTCAGGACTCAACCAACCTCCAAACTCCGCTTGAGCAATATGCAAAATAGGAATAATAGCAGATTTATGTTTCCCTTCAGGATACCGCTTCATCATCTTATGACACAATGCCAGCGTCTCTTCGTTAAATTTTATTTCCTTACTCATTTGTAAATTCGTAATCTATAATTTTAAGCGTCCAATTCACCTGCAATCACATTCATACTACTCATTGTTAATATAGCATCTGAAAGCATTCCTCCTCTTATCATTTCGGCATACGCTTGATAATAAATAAAGCAAGGTCGGCGCATATGCAAGCGATAAGGAGTTCGTCCTCCATCACTGATTAAATAAAAACCTAACTCCCCATTACCTCCTTCCACAGCGTGATATACTTCTCCTTTCGGTATTTCTGTTTCTCCCATTACTATTTTAAAGTGATAGATTAATGCCTCCATATTATTATACACTTCTTCTTTTGGAGGAAGGAAAAATTCAGGAACATCAGCGTGAAAAACACCTTCTGGCTCTTTCTTAACCTTTGCAATTGCCTGATGAATAATCTTCACACTTTCCCACATTTCACCTTCACGCACCATAAATCTATCGTAAGTATCTCCATTTGTTCCAACAGGAATAATGAAATCAAACTCTTCATAAGAACAATAAGGATTCATCACCCGAACATCATAATCAACACCTGCGGCGCGTAAATTTGGTCCTGAAAAACTATAATTCAAAGCTCTTTCAGCAGAGATAGGTCCGCATTTAATAGTACGATCCATAAATATTCTATTACGCATCAAGAGGTTTTCAAACTCTTTTAATGCAGGAGGGAAATCAATTAAAAATTTATCCAACAAATCCCATGCTTTAGGAGAGAAATCTCTTTCCATTCCTCCAATACGCCCAATATTAGTAGTCAAACGAGCACCGCAAACTTCTTCAAAAATATCATAAATACGTTCCCTCATCTGGAAGATATAAAGGAATCCCGTCATTGCGCCAGTATCCACGCCAATAACACTATTACAAATTACGTGGTCAGCAATACGCGACAATTCCATAATAATAATGCGAAGGTATTGTACACGCTTTGGGATTTCAATGCCAAGCAGTTTTTCAACCGTCATATGCCAACCCATATTATTAATAGGGGAGGAGCAGTAGTTTAATCTATCTGTAATTGGGGTAATCTGATAATATGGTCTGCGCTCTGCGAGTTTTTCAAAAGCACGATGAATGTATCCGATAGTGGATTCCGAATCCATAATAATCTCCCCGTCCATCTTCAATACATTCTGGAAAATACCGTGAGTAGCGGGATGCGTAGGTCCGAGATTAAGAGTAGTATATTCTTTCTCTATTAAATCAGTATTTGTATTTTTCTCCTTACTCATATCTTCTATTATCTACCAAACATTGAATTATCTTTATCTTCTCTCGTTCCATCTTCTAGCGGATATTCTTTTCTCAACGGATGATACGTCATATCTTCCATATTTAATATCCTTTTTAAATTAGGATGCCCAGAGAAAACAACCCCATAAAAATCAAACGCCTCTCTTTCCATCCAATTAGCTGCAGAAAACACAGGCGTAATTGTAGGAACGTGTGGGTCGTTGATAGGGAAGAACATCTTTATTCTGATTCTTAAATTCTTTGGAAGGTTGTGTAACTGATACATCATCGCTAATTCTTTACCGTGATTATCAGGGTAATGAATAGCGCAAGCAGTAGTTAAATATTGAAATGCCAACTCTTCATCATTATAAAGAAAACGCATCACATCACAAATAATATCTCTGTTTAAAGTAAACACAGGATAATCGGCAACCATTTCCGAAGAAATAAATCCTCCTCCAAATTCGGTTTTTAGTTTATCCGCAACAGAAGTTAATAATGTTTCTTTGTCCATAAACTATTCTATCCCGTATTTTGCCAACATTGCTTTATATTCAGCACTATCTCTTCTTCTTATAGATTCTGATTCTACCAACTTTTGTATTTGCATAATGCCATCCAACACTTGTTCGGGGCGAGGAGGACAACCTGGTATATACACATCCACAGGAATTATTCTATCAATACCCTGCAATACGCTATATGTATCAAATATACCACCACTGGAAGCACAAGCTCCCATTGACAATACCCATTTCGGTTCTGCCATTTGTTCATATACTTGGCGTAATACTGGTCCCATCTTTTTAGAGATAGTGCCCATTACCATAAGTAAATCTGCTTGACGAGGTGAAAAGCTCAACCTTTCAGAACCAAATCGTGCTAAGTCATAAGTAGAAGCCATTGTTGCCATAAACTCAATACCGCAACAAGAAGTAGCAAAAGGTAGGGGCCACAATGAGTTTGCACGTGCCATACCTACAACTTTATCTATGCGGGTAGCAAAAAAACCTGGCCCTTCTATTCCGTCAGGAGCAGTAGTTACCTCTACTTTCGTTTTTTCTATTACTCCCATTTTAATGCTCCTTTTTTAATTATGTAATAAAACCCTACTAATAGAAACGCCACAAATGTTAGCATTTCCACAAAACCTGTTAACCCAAGTTGTTTAAAATTTACTGCCCAAGGGTACATAAATATTACTTCCACATCAAACAGAACAAATAAAATAGCTACCAGAAAATATTTAATGGAAAAAGGAATACGTGCATTTCCTTGCACCTCGATACCACATTCGAAGGTTGCTTCTTTGATTTTAGATTTACGTTTTGGTCCTAATTTATGTGTTACCCAAAGTGTGGTAACTACGAAACCCATTGCTACCACAAACATTAAAGCTATCGGAAGAAAATCTACTGGTGTACTTGTTGTTGGCATAAATGTGTTTGTTAAATTTCAGAGGTCAATTTTAGGC
>CAILDT010000116.1 GCA_903833025.1 uncultured Bacteroidota bacterium
ATAACAAACAATACATGCCCTAGTTCTCTGCCGCCTGCTGAGGCTTTAACAAAGATTTCGTCATCATCTTTTTGAAATAAAATATTTACACCATTGTAATTTTCTCTGCCTTCCGCCACACCTTGCTTGTATAATGAAATATTACTAACTGGAATGACACCATGATATTCCACAGTATCGCCTGAATTGTCTTGAACATTGCTATCAATGCCAAACTTGTTTGGATCTAGTCCTGCTGTAGAAATTTTAAGTATGACAATTTGATCCAGCCATTCATCAGGAACCATGTCACTGGTCTCAGCATAACTTTCTGCTACATTTGGATCTAAAGCAAGATATATCACACCACGCTGGCTATCTTCCCAATTACGCTTCCCGCCGGCTCCTAATCCTTTTAACTTGATACTCTTTAATCTTGGTTTATAAGTGGCATGATATAATACTGGTGGTACATTTTGTTCCAAGCCTTCCGCCACACCTTGCTTAAAATTATTAGCACTGATAATTTTTACATTGGCAGGAACACCTAATGCCAGTGCGGCATATAATCTTGTTCTACCACCTATTACATAGACTCCTGTGGGTAATTTTAGCAACACGGGCGGATCATAGTTTCCAGATTTAACATACTGAATGTAACCACTCACATCACGATTTCGACCTTCCCCGGCATCTCTGGCTTGCATCAGTTTGGTATATTGTTGTTCTGCATCTGGTCTGCCACTAATCTGTAGAATAGATTTTAATGTTTGAGCATCATTTCCTTTATTAGCAAGATTTTTTAATTTAGAAATACTGGCAGCAGGTATTTGTGTAGACGGAACCCTATCAATGATAGATGTTATTTTTGCTACACTTTGTTTATTATTGCCATATCCCATTTGCTTAACAAATTGTTGTATTTCCGGTACCGGTTGACCTACCAATTCCCACGCTTCATCAGATGACGCCTCGTTTAAGCCTTCCGCCACACCTTGCTCTGGCAAATTGACCGGCTCGCTTTTTTTCATACTCACATGAATGTGTCCCTGATTTCCTACTCTATCAACAGAGACATCGGGATGTGTGTCGGGATTTGTGGAGTGAATATAATGGGCACTTTGGTATGGCTCGGAAAGGGCACGGGATGATGCATAACCACCAGGTTTATATCCACCTTTGACCAAAGTTTTGTGGATACTACGCATTTTTTCTAAGTATGCTTCGGGGGCGCCACGCCTTACAAAGTGACTTCCCATCAAACCTTCCGCCACACCTTTTGGCTTCTGATGATGCTTCTTCATATTGACAGCAATGGCAGCTTGCTGTGCTGGATTAGCCGCTTCAACTGTTGCTGACTTTCTCAATGCGTCTGCTGTTGGTGCTCCCTTGCTACCTGGCTTACGCATACGCTCACCGGAACCATGTTTGATTCGGCCACGTTTGGCATGGATGTTTGCCCATAATCCAGGTTTTTCGTTATTTGATGGCGGGCAAACAAAAAAGCAGAAAGAGGTAGATAAGTTGAATGGCGAAAATGAACTGGAGAAGAATCAAGTGGAATTGTATAAACTTATTGACAGAGTAAATCAATTGTATAGTTCGGTTTTACTTACCAGAGAAAATATTAAAACACTTTCTATATATAAGGATGATATAGGGAACAAGAAAGGCATCCTCGCTTCATCGGTTAAAAACGGCTTGACTTTGCAAAGTAGTTTGGACGAATTGGAAGCAGAGGAATTAAAAACAGAGCAGTCGATTGTGGAGGCAAAAGATAATGTATCTGCTTTGTATCAGTCGCTGGGAATGTATATTAACAAGGCAATTGATGATAACACTTTGTTTTCTAACGAAGCTATTGTGAGGGTTTCTAGTGGTGAAGAAATTAATCGTCCGGAATTAAAATTATTTGAAACACAAAAAGCAATGCTTGATGCAAAGCATAAATTAAATAATAGAAGTGCATTGCCAAAACTTACCGTAAATGCTGAAGGTGCTTATGGTCGCCCGGGACCAAATTTCTTAAATCAGGATTTAAGATTCTTCGGACAAGCTTCTGTTAATTTCAAATGGAACATTGGTTACCTCTATACATTACATAATGAAAAACAAAATATTTCCATCAACAAAAAAATGGTGGATGTGCAGAAAGAAGTTTTTGAGTTTAACGCAAAAACAACTATGGCAACACAAGCAGCACAAATTAATTCGTTGAAGGATATGATTGAAAAAGATAAACAGATAATTGAAAAACGACACAACATAACTAAAACTTCTTCGAACCAATTGGAGAATGGAACTATTACTACAACCGATTATTTAACCCAATTGAATGCGGAGATGCAAGCAGTATTAAATGAAAAGGTGCACGAAATTAAATTGATGAATGCAATAACAAATTACAACACTACTAAAGGAATTACTAATTACTAAACACAACTATTACAATGGAAAATAAAGAAACAAACGAAACAATGGATACCCAAACAGAAAAGAAAAGTAAAAAGAAAATAATAATTATTTCAACCGTTTTAAGCGTGATATTAATTATTGGCATCACCTATTTTGTTATTAGTGCTAATTACGAAAGCACCGACAACGCGCAATTAGATGCTGATATTGTTTCTATCAAATCAAGCGTTTCGGGATATATTAAAGCGATAAAGTTTAAAGATAATCAGCAGGTAAAAAATGGTGATACGTTAATTATTATTGACGACACTGATTTAAAAACTAAAGTGGCACAGGCGGATGCTGCGTTGGAAAATGCAAAAGATAATCTCCTTTCTGTGAAAAGTAATGCAAGTGCATCGTCTGAAAATGCTGACGCTTCTTCATTATCTTCTTCATCCGTTCAACAAAATATTAATTCGGCAAAAGCTCGTTTAACCAAATCGCAGGGAGATTATAAAAGAGTAGAAAATATGTTTGCTGCCAAAGCTGCCACTCAAGCACAATTGGATGCCGCCAAAGCCGACCTTGATGTTACACAAGCACAATATGATGGTGCGGTAAGTCAGTTTAAATCTGCTTCTGCTCAATCGCAAGGGGTACGCTCGCAAGCCGAAGCACAGAAAGCACAAATATCATTAGCCGAAGCATTGGTAAAACAAAGAGAAGCAGAATTAAAGATGGCAGAGTTACAATTAAGCCACGCAATAATTTTATCGCCGTGCGATGGAATAGTTACCAAACGTGCCGTTGAAGTGGGACAATACATTACGATAGCTCAACCTTTATGTTCCACCGTGGACAATGCACACCTTTGGGTTACCGCTAATTTTAAAGAAACTCAAGTGAAGAAAATAAAAATAGGGCAGACAGTAGATGTAAAGATTGATGCCTTTCCTGATATTAAAATTACTGGTAAAGTTGATTCCTATATAGGTGCAACAGGTGCAAAGTTTTCTTTATTACCACCTGACAATTCAACCGGAAACTTTGTGAAAATAATTCAACGTATTCCTATACGTATTGAATTAAATGATATTCCAAAAGAAAGTTTGAATAGACTATATCCTGGGTTAAGTGTATTTGTGGAAGTAAGTTTAAAATAAAATTTGTAATTGAAACCGTTAGAACACCATACAGTAGTATATCCTACAGGGGCAACCAAATGGATTTTAATCCTCACGGCTATCTCTTGTGCTATACTTGAATTAATTGATACCACCGTTGTAAACGTTTCCTTGCGTGAAATTAGTGGAAGCATTGGAGCTACCACAACCGAGATTGCGTGGGTAGTTACAGCGTATGCAATTTCCAATGTTATCATCATTCCGCTTACCAGTATGTTGTCGGATTTGTTTGGAAGAAAAACATATTTCACAGGTTCGGTAGTGTTATTTACGTTTGCTTCACTAATGTGTGGTTTATCTACTAACCTGTGGATGCTCGTATTCTGGCGGTTTGTGCAAGGTATCGGTGGCGGAGGTTTGTTATCCACTGCGCAATCTATTATTGTGGGTGCATTTCCGCCAGAGAAGATAACTACTGCCAATGCTATTTTCGGAATGGGAATTATTATGGGTCCTACGTTTGGTCCTACAATGGGCGGTTACATTACTGACCATTTAAATTGGCACTGGATATTTTTTGTTAATATTCCTGTTGGATGTATTGCAACAATACTTGCTTGGACATTTGTTACCGATAGGGAAGGGGCTGTGAAACCAAGGCGAATAGACTGGTGGGGAATAGTCTTTCTCATTATGGCGGTGGGCTCCATCCAATATGTTTTAGAAGAAGGAACTTCAAAAGATTGGTTCGAAAGTTCTGAAATAAGTTTCTTTTCCGTAGTTGCCGTTGTTGGATTAGTTGCCTTTATTATTCGAGAATTAAAAATAGATTACCCTGCTGTAAACATTCGACTTTATAAAAATTATAATCTCGCGATGGGTAGCATAATGAATTTTATGCTCGGTTTCCTTTTGTTCGGCACCGTATTTATTTTTCCATTATTTGCGCAAATATCTTTAGGGTGGACAGCTACCGACACCGGCGTATTTATGATTCCCAGTGCATTGTGTACCGCAGTTACATTCCCTATTGTAGGCAAACAATTAGGCAAAGGCAGAAATCCAAAAACAATTATCATCATAGGTATTATGATGACGTTTACTTTTTTGATGATGATGTCGTTTGCGTCGCCTGATTCAAATCAATATAACTTTTATTTCCCTTTTGTGTTGCGTGGTGTGGGTATGGCGTTAATGATGTCGCCCATATTATCTTTAGCAGTAGCGGGATTGCGAGGCAAAGATATGGCACAGGCAATAGGGCTTGCAAATATGATTCGGCAATTAGGTGGTGCTGTGGGTATTGCTTTAATAAATGTTTTTCTTGTGAATAAAAATGCGGAAGTAAGAGGCAGTATGCTTGGATACGTTACTGATTACACCGCTGCAAGCACCGAACGAATTGCAGCACTTGCTCAAAATTTTGTTTCTAAGGGATATTCTGCCGACGATGCACAAACGCTTGCTTATAAAACCATTGAAGGAATGCTTTACAAACAGCAGGCTTTGGTGAGTTACGACCAAGGGTTTTTTGTTATCGGTGTTTCTATTCTACTTTGTATTCCTGTTGTTTTTTTAATTCGATATAAAAAACAAACACAGGCAAAAGTTATTGCCGACCATTAATTTATTAGTTCATTAGTAAATCCGCACATCGGTAAATCCGCACATCGGTACATCAATTTACTTACAATCGCAACTATCTTTTTCCATTCCTAAATCAATAGTTGTTACTACTTTCGAAATGGTATCTACATCATCAATTACTATTCTTAAATTTTTTCCTTTTTTAGTAACACCTTCTACAGCGTAGGTAGGGTAGGGTTTATGATGCACATCCGATTTATCGTAATTTACTTTTCCGCTGCCAGCCACAGCTCCAGTACCTAATATTTCTCTAATATCTGCTTCCGTAATATGTCGGCAATCCATCCTACATTCGGCGTGTTTGGTGTATTGTAGTTTTTGCCAACCAAGTTTCTCCATCTTCAACGAGCCAGGCATTTGGCATCCTTTGCCTTTGTAAACCATACTTACAATAAGCATCCCAATCAAAAACCCTAAACCATAAAGTCTCAACCGTCTAAACAAATCCGAATTTTTTCCTTCTATTGCCATTGTATTTTAATTATGAATTATGAGTTATGAATTATGAGTATTGATAGTTGGAAACGACAAATGAACTAATAAACCAATGACCAATGAACTTACATAGCAGCCATTAACAAATTAATATCCTTATAAGGTAAGTGAAACATATCGCCGAGCATTTGATTAGTGAGTGTGCCGTTATACATATAAACACCGTTACGCACGCCAGCATCTCTTTTTAGCATATCCTCTACACCGCCCTGTTCGCCTATGTTTAAAAGTATGGGAGCAAAAATAGTACTTAACGCATACGAAGCCGTGCGCGACACACGCGATGCAATATTCGGCACACAATAATGAATAACACCGTGTTTCCGAAACACCGGTTTCGAGTGGTTCGTAACCTCCGAAGTTTCGAAACAGCCGCCTTGGTCAATACTCACATCAATAATTACGGAACCTGTTTTCATATCGCTCACCATCGATTCAGTAACAATCTGAGGCGTTCTGCCTTGTTTACTTCTTATTGCACCAATCACCACATCAGCAGTTTTCAAATGCTTTGCCAACACACGCGGCTGAATAACCGACGTAAAAACCCGAGTACCAATACTCGTTTGCAAACGCCTCAACCTATAAATCGAATTATCAAACACCTTCACCGAAGCACCCAAACCCAATGCAGCACGAGTAGCAAACTCACCCACCGTACCAGCACCCAAAATAATAACCTCCGTCGGCGAAATACCCGAAATGCCACCTAATATTGCTCCTTGCCCGTGATTAACGTTACTTAAATATTCGGCGGCAATTAAAATAGAAGTGCCTCCTGCAATTTCGCCCATACTTCTAATAACCGTATAAATGCCGTCTTCGCCCTTAATCCAGTCGAAAGCAATGGCGGTAATGCGTTTTGCCATCAGTTGTTTTAAATAATCTTCGGGCTGCACAGTAAGTTGTAATGCGGAAATGAGGGTTTGTTTTTGTTGCATCATCCCAAT
This sequence comes from uncultured Bacteroidota bacterium, assembly GCA_903833025.1. GTDB lineage: Bacteria > Bacteroidota > Bacteroidia > 2-12-FULL-35-15 > 2-12-FULL-35-15 > 2-12-FULL-35-15. The sequence goes on from CAILDT010000116.1 coordinate 6,593, forward strand.
TTCTTGTGGCGATGGAGGAGCAACTTTAAGAATAATATCTGCCTTAAAAACTTCCTCGGCAGTGCCTACAATCTGCGCTCCTGCTTCAGAGTAGTCGTGGTCCTGAAAATTAGCCATCTCTCCGGCATTGGTTTCTACTACCACTTGATGTCCGTTATTTACAAGTAACCCAACGGCATCGGGCACCAGAGGCACTCTGTTTTCTTGAAATGAAATTTCGCGGGGTATGCCGATAAATAATTTACCTTTCTTACGCCCAATCTCCAACATTTCCTCCTGTGGCAGCCGCACACTCTGAGCCAACTCAGCCATTATTTCTTTAGATGTTTTCATTTGTAGAAAGGTAAATTTATGAGATAACAAATTTACGCAAACAAATCCAATAAAAACACCCCCGCCCATCAACTTATCAAACTAAGATTGTTCATTCCCGCCCACACCTATATATAAAGTATAAAATCCCCAATAACTAATAACAATTAACCATTCGGGCGGCACCATCCCCACTCCGTCTCACCATCGTCCCCGCCCACACGCGGTATCTTTTTTTCTTTAATTTTTGCCTACGGCGTTATGGATAAAAAAAAGGATACTTCGCGCGGGTCGGGCGCAGCTTGCAACATCATCGCTTTTTCAAACATTCAAGCACTACCTCCACAAAACTCCCCCCTCCTTCCTCACAGGTATAAAACGAGTGGTAAAACATTCACTCCCACCTGTCCCATCCGTCCCTTCAAAAACCCCATAAAAAATACCTAAAACAATCAATTGTTTGTATTTCAAGTGTTTAAACGGCAACTACACCGTGTAAAAACCATAACTCCCTCTGCCTAAACCACAACTCCCCCTGCCTAAACCACAACTCCCTTTGCCTAAAACATACCTCCCTCTGTAAAAATGATAACTACACCGTGTAAAAATAGCAACTCCCTTTGCCTAAACCACAACTCCCCCTTGCCTAAACCATAACTCCCCTTGTAAAAACCATAACTACCCTTGTAAATTCCGTAACTCACACTCTCCAAACCACAAATTTCAACCACACACACCAACCACACTATCTTTTATTACTACCTTTACACCCCAAAACACCTCTTAAAAAATGAAACTAAAAGAAATAACCAACTGCCTCCAAAACTTTGCCCCACTGCAATATCAAGAACCTTACGACAATGCCGGACTAATAATCGGCAACCAAGAAACCGAAATCACCGCCGCCCTAATATCGTTAGATACCACCGAAGCAGTAATCAACGAAGCCATAAAACTCAACTGCAACCTCATCATCTCCCATCACCCCATCATATTTTCAGGGCTCAAAAAAATAAACGGCAACAACTACGTAGAGCGAGTAATCATAAAAGCCATCCAAAACAACATAGCCATATACGCCGCCCACACTAACTTAGACAATGTACACAACGGAGTAAACGCCAAAATAGCCCAAAAACTCAGCTTAATAAATTGCAACATACTTGCCCCCAAAACAAATTTATTGAAAAAACTAATTACTTTTTGTCCTGCCGAAAAGGCAGACGAAGTGCGCGCCGCATTATTCACCGCCGGAGCAGGCAACATTGGCAACTATAGCGAATGCAGTTATAATAATGAAGGATTTGGAACCTTTCGCGCCGGCGAAGGAGCAAACCCCTACGTAGGCGAACTCGGCAAACTAAACATAGAAACCGAAATAAAAATAGAAACCATATACCCCGCCCACCTCGAATCCAGAATATTAAAAGCCCTATTTGCCACACATCCTTACGAAGAAGTAGCGTACGATTTATACAACCTCACTAATGTTTCCAATAGGGTAGGAGCAGGGCTCATTGGCGAACTAAAAACGGAGCAAGACGAAATGAGTTTCCTCAACTTTGTTAAACAAACAATGCAAGCCAAAGGAATAAGATACACCGCCTTGCGAAATAAAAAAATAAAAAAAGTAGCTGTTTGTGGCGGCTCCGGCAGTTTTTTATTAGCAGATGCAATAAAAGCCAATGCCGACATATTCATCACCGCCGATTATAAATACCACCAATTTTTTGATGCCGAAAACAATATTGTGATAGCAGATATAGGGCATTACGAAAGCGAACAATACACAAACGAAATAATTTATGACCTCCTAAAGGAAAATTTTAATACATTTGCACTCCATTTATCAAAAATTAATACAAATCCAATAAATTATTTATAAAAATGTCAAAAACAAAAACAGAAGAAGTATCGGTAGAAGAACGCTTGAAAGCATTGTACGAACTACAACTTATTGATTCGAAAATTGATAAAATAAAAACAGTAAGGGGCGAATTACCCCTTGAAGTGCGCGACCTTGAAGATATGGTTGAAGGTTTAGAA
>CAILDT010000117.1 GCA_903833025.1 uncultured Bacteroidota bacterium
ACAGTTAGATGATCTCTCCGAACAAAAGAAACAAGAACTTTTCCAGGCCTGTTGGTCTGTTATTGAGCATAACTGGAACTGGTTTTATCAAGGTGGACTGGAATCGGTACTATGGACCGAGCTCAATGACATGTTGGATTCAATCAAGACACATCTATCACAATGATTTACATTGCAATAGATCACATACATCCTGTTACTGGTAGACCCATGCCCAATGGTATACCTGTAGAACTGCATGATCAGATCGACCAGCTAGGCAACGATAGATTGGATTTTCCTCGTATAATTTACTATCTAAGAGATTGCAAGATTGACTGTCAAATAGTATATCCTGCCGACGCACCAATAGGCTCATGGTACCCAATGGTACTGAGTTGGTTTGATTTCAGTCGAGACTATATGTCATTGATAAGCCCCGCAGCGTTGAGTCGCATCAAAGCAAAAGAAATGCTGTTGGTATTCACTTATCATGAAGGAGATCATCCCGGCCGTATACGTGATAGATTAGATGCACTTTGTTCGGATCATGGAATAGATCCTGCTATAACACGGCTGATATCCGGCAACACCACCGCTGATCAATATTCAAACTCGGTGTATTGGCCTGAACTAGAATTTATGTATTGGCGTACAGTAGATAAAAACTCATGTGCTAGATATCATCTCGATCCTAGATCACAAGCCTACACTGGTTTATGCCGTATAGATAAACTATGGCGTAAGGTATTCATGAGCGATCTATGGAGTCACGGATTACATAAACATGGGTATTTTAGTTACACTCAACATCTACTGGGCGGAGAGGACAACTACTATGAATGTGCGTTAAGGAACAGTTATCTTGCTGAATGTCAACCAAGGGTAGATCAGTTTATCGCTGCTGGGCCATTCCTTGTGGATGATTTGGATACCCGTGCTCACAATACCTACGATCAGAACATGACTGACCTGTACTCAGACAGTTACTTTAACACCTCGTGGCCGTACAGTATCAAGTAAAAACGATGTAAGAAAAAAGCTTTTAGGCTACTAATTATTTCGACGTAGCTCTAAACACTCCGTCCCAATCAGCTCCAAGGTTTGCTCCTTGGAGCTCTTTTATTCTCTCTACCATAGCCTCATAGTATTTTTTGAGTTCTGGATTGTGCTTCTTTAAAGCATTAATTAATGCTATAGCTTCGTCCCACTTCTGGGCTCTATAGTTTATTAAGAACGCTTCGTGCATTCTTATAACTTCCATAACGTTTTCAGCTAATCTGTTTTCAAGCATAGTATATATCTTTACACCTTCTTTTTTACCTTTAACTGCTATACAGTCAAGTTCAAAGCATTGATATGATATGTTTACCTTTGCATATGTTAAGGGTCCGATAATAATTCTAACACCATAAGGTTTAGACTGACCCTCTAAACGTGAAGCTAGGTTGACACCATCTCCTAAGCACGTATAATCAAAGCGTTGAGTGCTACCCATATTACCAACTACTACTGAAGCTGTATTGATACCTAACCCCATTCCAAATGCTGGTATACCTTCTTTAGTTATCTCTTCATTAAAAGTATCAAGTCTTTTCAGCATTTGCATAGCAGTCTTAACAGCATTACGAGCGTGATCAGGATCATCTAAAGGAGCATTCCAGAAAGCCATTTGCGCGTCACCAATATATTTGTCTAGGGTTCCGTCGTTATCTAATATGGCTTGAGTCATAGCAGTCATATATCGGTTCATTATTGATGTTAAACCTTGTACATCTTTACCGTAATGCTCTGATATGGTTGTAAAGCCTCTAACATCAGTAAACATAATCGATAATTCTCTTTCATCACCTCCAAGCTTTAATAAGCCTGGATTCTTTTGTAACTTCTCCACTAATGCTGCACTTAAGTAAGTACCAAATTGTTTCTTTATCTGTTGCTTTAACTTAAACTCCATTACGAATCTAAAGAACAGAGCACCTACCCAAGGCAATAATACAGCTAAGGTTGGCCAAGTGTAATCCATAAGATACCCATACTTAGTAAATAGGTTTAATCCAATAAAATAAGGTGCACATAAAGCTAATATAATTAATATACCATTTAAAAAGTAATTAAGATAGCAAGCAGAAATAATAAGAATAAGAGCAAGTATAATGCCAGCTGTAATTTCATATAGGTCAAATGTTGCAGGTCTTTGTAATCTACTATTATCAATTAGCATCTGTAAAGCTTGAGCAGATATTTCATAACCTTGTTGAATACCAACCGATGTAGCTACAGTATTACTTAAACCTTCTGCTGTTAAAGCTATTATAACTATCTTATCTTTTACTATCTTCCAATCATTAGATGCAAAAGAAACACTGTTAAATTTATACTTATAATTTATCCAAACTCTAGCATTTGCATCAGTTACAATTGGAGGTGTACCTTTAACTCTAATAGCTTGCACTCCACCTTGATCTACCTTAGCTTGATATGACTCTTCACCACTGAATAACCTTAGAGCTTCTAACGGTATAGTAGGGTAAACCTCTCCCTTAACCTTTATGACAAGAGGTAATCTACGAACGACACCGTCAAGCTCTGGAGCAGTTAAGAGCATTCCAACCCCAGCAGACGACTGACCAATCTCTTTAGTTGGGCCAATTGCTGCTGGGTATGTAAAAAGCCAATCACCTAAACCATCCCCAATAGTTGCTAAGCCTCTTGGTACTGGATTACCTTTGCCCTTTTGTGAAGCAGACTGAGCAGTTATTACTGGATACTTTTGTAAAGTCATATTAAATATTGTATCACCGCCAAGTCTATCTCTTTCTGAGAATAGTATAGGCATTACAACCAATTGAGCTCCACTATTAAATGCTTTTTCCAAACCTTCGCTTAATATTCCTCTGGACATCGGCCACTGGCCAAACTTGTCTAACGTCGCCTCGTCTATGGTTACTACAACAATATTACTACTTTTTACTTTACTTTGTTGTCTTTGATAATAATCTAAACCTTTTAGCCTCGCCGTTTCTATAAAGAACGGATCTTGTATTCTAAGTACAACTAAGCCTAGGAGGATAGCAAACCCGGTGAGCAGTATTTTATACGTGTGCTTCATTAAAATATTTACTTGACTTTTACCTTAAAGTAACGATAATAACAATAATGAAGAAAGTATTTAATCTTACTAATTTTACCTATTTATTGTTAGTATTGTCTGCAGGTGCAACAGCATTTGCAATTGGTTCTTTACTACGGGATGCTATAATACACAAATATGTTGGTGGTATCATTTATACTCTTTGTGCTGCTCTAAATGCATACTGCGTTACATTGCATATAAAGTCGTTAAAGCTTATTAAACAATCTAAACAACTTGAATTAAATTATAAAAAGGAACTACAATGATTGGCATAGTATTAATGGCGGTATTGATCTGGCATATGATCTGGGGTAATAAACATAATTAATATTATTACTTCTGAGTAATATTAATTGTAACCCCGGCACCTGTACCATTTTTGGCGGTACTTGATCCACCTACGTAGTAATAATTAACAGTTACGTTTTCTCCTTTAGCTACAGTTATCTTTAGCTTATTACCTTTTTCTCCACCCTCCAACTTCTTGTTAGCTTGATCGTCTACAAACACGAACTTATCTCCTTTGCTTTCTTTAGCACGAGCCTGGGCATATAAATTAGATACTTCTTGCTCTTGTTCTAATAAATCTAAAGCTGCTTTTTGCATAGCTTTTTCTTCTGGAGTTTGCTCGTGAGTGGGTACAGCTAATATTAAGTTATTACCAACACTACCTGTATCCATCTTAAAGATGACTGGTTTAGAGGGTAACATATTAACGGTTGCAGCTGTTGTGCCTTGAAAAGCTTTATCTAATGTAACTGTACCAGCTAAAGTAGTTACATCAATTTTACCAACCACATACTCATTACCAACTTTAGTAGGTAGTAATATAATAAGGCTCTTACCGGATTCGTCAACTGACATAGAAAAATCAGTTCCTCTAACAGCTATACTGGCTGTAGGTGTTATGACATTAACATTACTGCTCTTATTATGTGCTATACGACCTGATAGATATCTAACTGTACCGAAAGACGCTTTTATCCCAAGTTTCCCTGAACTACTTTTAGGATCAAACACAAAGTCATCGATAACTAACTTACTATGTTCACCTACCGTTACGTGAGTTTCATCTATAAACGTAATACCAGTTTTACTATCAAGAGTCTCTACCTTATCCATTGACTCAATACCGGTTTTAAGTTCACCGGTAATAAATTGATCACCTCTCGTTATACGAGTCTTACCTGTTATTTCAGTAATGGTGCCAGCACTCCCATAGAGCAACTGACACCACATTAAAAGTATAAGCAGAATTAAAGCAATGAAGGTAAACTTTTCATTGCCTGACAATTTCATATTAAGGGCCCTTAGAAGCGTCTGTTCCGTCACCATTAACAATCATATTAGCTGGTGCTGGACCTGTAGCAGATCCCCCAATTACTACACCAGTTGGAACAAAAGGAAAGCTTCCCTGTACAATATTGCCTTGAACACTGGTTGGAGTACCTCTACTCGATGGCCAAGCACCAGCCATTCCCTGAGTAATTACTGTATTGGTATTTGAACCGGTTAAATTATACTTAACAACATTACGCAATGAACCTGCTTGGTTAACTACGACATTATTGCTATTCCCGGCTATTGTTACATCTTGTTCGTGTCCTTGACCAGATACTAAACCATCTTGCGTGGCAACAACATTATTACTATTACCTTGTACATTATAGTTCATTATATTGTTAGAACCTGAACCGGTGCCAACTTGAAATGTGTTTTGACCGCCATTAACAAGGAACGAATATGCACCACCAGACATATTTGCTGGTACAGTACTGGTAGATGTTCCGTCATTATTAAATATCATTGAGTTGTTACCACCAACAAACTCAAGATCAAAAGCGTTGTGTGCTCCAGTGACATATAAGGCTTGAGCATTATTGTTACCGTTGTTAAACAGCTTCATAGTATTTGAATTACCATTAAACTGCATATCAAGAGTATTACCATCGCCAATTTGACGAATGTCCATTTGTACGTTATCTCCAGTTACTGCTGAAGGAGTACCAGCTGAACCGATACGATTGTTGTTACCTGCTTGTGCGATGTTCATCACCGCAGCTGTACTTATTTGATTTAAGTACAGCTCACTTTGTCCATAAACTCTTGATAGAGTTCCAAGTGACAGGAGGATGAGGAGTGTGAGTATTCTTTTCATTGTTTTGGGTGTTTTGTATACTTATTGACTTAACAGGCTTTACTGGAGGGATTTTGTATTTCCATAAACCTTTTTCTTCGCCCTGTTTTACTAATTCTATCACTGCAGAATCTATAGCTGCGCGTACTGCAAGTGTAACTGGTTCATTGGCAGCAAGTCCAAGTTCTGATTCTGTATATTTTGTACCATTTGAATAAAATGACATTAGATTTCCTGACACGGATGTGCTGAAGACTGTTTTAGTTGTAGCTACTGAAAGTATAACTTCACTTGTATTTGTGCTCACTAACCTTAAAGAAACCGTTATAGTATCTTTACGGTACTGTTGTTGTGCACCAATACTTAAAACGTTAGCTCCAAAACCACCTGTATTTGTGTCCGCGTCATATCCCACGATACCGCCTTCAGCTATTACTCCAGCAAATACCATTGGAAGCATTCCCGGGTTTTTAGTATTTTCAAATTCTTCCCTTGCTTGTTTGTAAAGAGTTCTTTCTTTTACAATATCATCTAACCCTGCTCTTTCTAATACTTTAAACCATTTACCATTACCAGCTTGTTGTAATGAGTCTATTAACCAACTCTCAGCACCTTGTG
>CAILDT010000118.1 GCA_903833025.1 uncultured Bacteroidota bacterium
AAGCAATCTTTAATAAATACAGAGATTGCTTCGCGAAAAGCTCGCAATGACGTATAGCTCTGTGTCTTCTCTGTGAAACTCTGTGTAACAAAAAAACATTATTCCGCCATTGCAGGTGTTATCACCTGCAATGTTATATTGAGATGTTGGTGAAAACATCAACATCGGCTTCAACACCAACAAAGGCTTAAAATGTAACGTTTATTTGCATTCTGGACTCTCCCCCAATTTCACCCTACATATCATTTCTCGCAAATTCTCTTTTAAAAGATTTCCATTATTTACGAGATTACAATTGCTAAATAAAGCAGAAAGCAAATCATAAGTTTGGTCTCGCGTGGTAGTTTCATAGGTATATATCTTTTTATTATTTACATATCTTGAAATTTCCATACTCCCATAAGCCCTAAAATAATCTTTTTCATCTTTTTTTGTGTTATGATTTTTGTGATACTTAGAAACAAGCCCTTCTATAAAATAGTATGAAACAGAATCTAAAACATTGGATGAGTAACTGTACTATTTAATTGGTGGTGCAAAACGCATTCTGATTTCTAAATATGTAGTATCAGAATTTTGTTTAATTATTGAAAGAGGGAAAATCGGTTTGTCTTCCTCTCCAATGTGTTTTATTACAATGTAATCACCATTCTGAGAAAAAGCAGAATTGCAAACCAATAAAAGTAAAACAACTATAATTTTCTTCATCATTTATTATTTATGCAAAAATACAATTAAAAATAAAAACATTGTTTTTCACACCTTATATATAAGCAGTAAAATCTTCTTCCGGCGAAGCCGAAAAAACTATTTCACAAATAAAAACTTTGTAATTCAAATTATCAGTATATTTGTTCGATAAATAATCCCTGCAGTGTTTCTACATCTTAGAGAAACGACTAAATTCTTCAGCAAAATACCTTATCCAGAAAAAAAGTCTTACTGATTGTTAAGATTTAATATCAATTTTAGATTGGTAAAAGTTCTTTGATGTTTGTTTGTTTAAAATTAGTTTGAGGTGGAAAATGAATTAGTTTGAGAAATTAGTTTGGTGGGTGGGAAAAAATTAGTTTGAGGTGAGAAAAGTGATTAGTTGGCAAGTAAGTTGGTTTTTGAAGCAACGATGTTGGTTTTTGGAGTAATGATGTTTGTTTTTGAGCAACGATGTTACTTTTCAGAGTAACGATGTTGGTTTATGGAGCAACGATGTTTCTTTTTAGAGTAACGATGTTGGTTTTTAGAGTAACTATGTTGGTTTTTGGAGAAGGTATGATGTGAGTATGGTTAGTTGATAACTATGAATTATAAGAATATATAGATGGGAGTTTTAAAATAGAAGTAAATTAATATAAATAATTAAATAAATAAAAGACAAAATGGATAAGGCACAAAAATCAAAAAAGAATATGCTTGTAAAGTTACTTGCATTTTTAGGAACGGCGGCGAATTCTGCAATATTTGCGGGGTTGGCTCCGATGGTGTTATTGGTTTCGAAATTGGTGGGTGATAATGACACTTGGAACGGGCTGATAACAAAGGAGGCGGTGGAAACGACGGGTATTACTACTGATCAGGATGCGGCGAAGCATATAATGGCTGATGAGTTTGGGATGATTGGGATGGGTGCTTATGGTTATTTTTTGAGTGTTGGTAATAATACGCTTGCTGTGCAGTGTAATCATTCGGGATCTGAAATTTATTCGCTTGGTAATTCGGAGGCGGCTGGGTTGTGTGATAGTATTGTGTTGGCTGTTGGTCCGTTTATGACTCCTTTGGTGGATTATGGTATTACGAGTGGGTTGATTACGGCTGCTGATGGGATGATTACGAATTTTGAGGGTTATTTGGGAGCTGCGAAGGCGGGTGAGGCGGTGAAGAGTGCTGCTGGTGTGGCGATTGATACGTTGATTAGGGATGTTGTGAATCCTCGATTGGAGATTTTGGATGCGCAGGTTGGGGGTGTTTATTTTAGAAATGAGGAGGATTTTAGAACTGGTTATGCTGCTGTGAGGGCTTTGGATGGTTTGCCGACGAGCCATACGGAGTATAATGTTCAGTTTTATAAGAGGGGGACTACTGATGTGATTATTGGTGCGATGATTAAGGAGATGGTGAGTGGTAAGGCGGCGGTGAGTGATAATGTGGGGTTGGCTCATTTGGTGAAGTTGAGGGGTGGAAAGAATTTGATGTTTGAGGCGAGTTGTGCGGGTTATGTTACGAGGAGTATTGTGCAGACGATTGTGCAGGGGAAGAAGATTGCTGTGGTTATTGAGTTGACGGCGATTTAATTTTTATTG
>CAILDT010000119.1 GCA_903833025.1 uncultured Bacteroidota bacterium
ATCCTCAGGATCAATGCAAATTTGAGGTAAAGTATTATCGTTATCTATCTGAAAACCCATTAAAAAAACATTTGGTTTAAGCCCCCGGTCTAATGAGTCAAATAAACTTTCAGCAGTTGTTTGACATGAAATCCTATAATATACCTGCCAAGGCCACATAAAATATTTTAAACTTTGAGGATAACCAGTCATAGCTTATTGTTTTAATATATCTTCAATTTCTTTTTCGTGTTTTGCAAATGAATTTCGACCTAAAGCATTTAATTTTTTTAATTTATCTAAATCCTTTTCTAACATATTGGTTCCGTATTCGGGTTCTGTAAAAGCATCACTTATTCTTACCATTTTTAAGTTCGGAAATAAAAGTTTTGCTACTAAAACATTTGTATTTGTATTAGCTGCAAAAACTCTTTCAACGAATTTTATCATATTTACTTTATGTAAGAATCGGTACATTCCTCCAAGCGGTTTTTCGACAAAATGTCCAACCCCAATACTTATTACTCTTATGTCTTGAACTTCTTTTCCAAATGCTTTATGTGCATCAATCATTGCAAAAAGAGTTGGGTCATTTGCAATAAACCCTCCATCTATTACATTCACATTAGTAATAGATTCTTTGTTAACAAGATCAATATTTACCATGTCAAATATAGGATATGCTGCTGAAGAACATTGTATCGCTTCAGAAATGGTTTTTCCAAATCCAGGTTCAAAAGAATGAACCATAGCATGAGCTTGTTTAATATTTGATTTAAATATTAATGGTCTTTGTGTGTCGTAATTCAATGAAACAATTCCAATATCTATTTTAAATTCATCAAATTTTTTATTCTCAAATATTGTATCCGCTTCTTTTTTCAGGTTTTTACTTCTTTCGCTACTTGAGTTTCCACTCATTATTTTAGGAATCAAATCAAAATACAATTTTTCAATTTCAGGTACCGCCATTCCCAACGCAATTAAGGAGGCAATGATAGAACCTGTGCTAGTTCCAAAAATTAAATTAAAATGTTGATACAGTGGAATACCCAATTTTAATTCCAGTTCCTTTAAAACCCCTAAAGTATAGACACCTTTTGATCCTCCACCATCCAAAACTAATATTTTAAGTGGCTTATTATTTAATTCTTCCATAAGTATTTATTTAAATAGGTTATTGGATTATCCATTTTTTAATTTGTGTATTCAAGATAATTCCACATTTGAAAAAGGAAGGTATTTACATCATTTCTGGTCCATTTGCAACCAGAATGGAAAAGATAAAAATGTTCGCTAACAACACCCCAATCCTTACAAGTTGCATCTTCCTTAGTATTATTATATAGAAAAATAATGCTATTTTTTAATACTTCATTCCAAGTAGTAGCCGATGTAAATGTATTGTTTGGAGTATTCCAAAGCAATCCTTCAATAAGATAAGAACTGATGCTTCCAGGAACAGGTTTACCATCTTCAATCATTTTATTTCTGATTCGTTTATAAAGTCTTACCGTTCTTTTAAATTTTCGTGCCGTATTATTATTTTTTGTAATTCCATTTTGAATATGAACTTTTGGATAATTAACTATACCCCTGGAATCGGAAGAGAAAAATTTAATACCCTCCACAAAATTATCAGGCTTATTCTGTCTATCATTTGTATAATTTCTATATTGAAAAGCAGGAATAACATCTGCTTGGACACGATAGGTATTTGATTTTATCTGAATTGCTTTGTTGCCAACTGCAATGTGCTGTATTCCAAATTTTTTTATTAATGCTTCTAGTATCAATTTTTTATATTCGTCAAATGAATTTGTACCATCAATAAAGCCGTAATTTTCCTTTGTTACCCCATCTCTATATTCTGAATAGAAGGTGTCTTTAATCATAACGCAAATATCAA
>CAILDT010000120.1 GCA_903833025.1 uncultured Bacteroidota bacterium
CATTTGTTTCCCCTGAAAAAATTGTAAAGCAAAAGGAAATGTATTTTTTTCAGGAATTCCTAAAGCAATGGGAACTCTCCAAAAGCATGGAGAAATTTGTCCAGTTTTTGAATTTTGTCAGTTTTAAATTTAAGATTTCGTTTGATGATATTATGAAGGATTTTGAGGAATTTGCAAAAGACGAGAAGGAATTATTAACCAAGAGTAGTTTGGAGGACGATTATCACACTTTTTTGGATAAAAAGGAGCAGGACTTGGAGAATGCTTTTAACACCAAATTTAATTTCCAGACTTCTACACGCGGTATCAAGATTAGAGGTGTCTATCCCACGTTGGAAGAGGGAGAACTACGGTGCAAAATGTTGCGCGAGATGGACCCCAGTCACGATGTTTTTGTAGGTCCGGTTGGATTATGGATGCCGTGGCATCCGGAGGCCTATAAGACAGGCCGAGTGGAATATTTGGAGGACGAACTAAATCAATTGATGCACGAAAAGACGCACAATGAATCGTTTGCCAAGGCGACATTTGACCAACGTGTTAAGGATACCAAGAAGAAGGCAATGGAAGATAATGTGAAACACGCCGAGAAGACGGGTGCTTCTTTGACGCAGACCATTGATGCCGATGGTAATTTAGTCGGAGTCAATAATTTGAATACACAGGAGTCCTCTCTGAAAACCAATGATACCATTTCTGCGGCCGATATTCGCGCGGAATTGTTTGAAGGTGAGAACATTATTATTGGTAAGACGGATAACGGCCAGAGCGAGTTGGTCAGCGGGCCATTTGCGAATAAGAAGAAATCGGATTAAAGCCGAAGGTGAGCGATAATTCAGTAGTTTGTTTCTGCCATTTTTGTTATAATGATAAATATATATGCAATATTTTTCATTATCATCCACTTTCCGTAAAATATCTACGTTTTTTTTAAAATGTTCGCGGTCATTTTTCCATTATTTGTCTTGCAAAACAGAACCCATCATCAATACCAATAGTCTTTTATCATTGGACGACGATTTGAATTTAAATGATTCGGAGGATGAAGCGGCTACCCGATACGCTGCATTTATATAAATATTTAGAGGAAAATGCAATTTTGAAAATGAAAATTGCATTTTATATAGTGGTGCAATAATAATAATCGCCTATTATTGTTTTATTTTTAACACACCTACTCATTTTGGCGGCAGAAATATTTTCAAATAATGCCGCTTTGATAATTGTGTCCCATGTACCCAGAATATTATTTGTATTCGTTTCTCGTTTTTCTACTTTTTTACCAGTGGAAGAAATAAGTTTGGGTTTCGTTGCACAATCATCACTCCGAAGAGACAATCCATAATAACCTTCATTATTTCCATGTTCGGTCCATACAGTCGCTTTTAGCGCATATAAAGAAGAATTCAAATATTCTTTTATTTCTTTCATATCATTGTCAGACAATTCTTTATTGACCGACATTTTCCATTTCTGATATTCTTTCAATAATACCGAATTTAAAATTTTGCCACAATCGGAAAAATGACATACTTGAAATATAAATGTTTCCACATTTGAATTTTGCAATACTTTTTTATATTCCACACTTTTCAATTTAATACCGAGGTACCCGTGTATAGTTTGGATCCTTTTTGGTTTAAATCGGGTATCCAAATAATTTTTAAGTGCATGAAATACCTCTTTTGAAGGTTTCATTTGACTCCATAATCTGTATCGTCCTTCTATATTTACAGAAGATTCTTCCACATCTGGGCGAACTATACAAATGGTATCTACAAATTCATTAAATTTTTTAGTCATTTCATCTTCTGGTAATAATATATTTTGATAAACCGAATTATTTTCTAGATTTACAGAATCAAGCTTTGACTTTTGAATTGCGGC
>CAILDT010000121.1 GCA_903833025.1 uncultured Bacteroidota bacterium
CTGCCAACCAATGTACGCACCTCCTAATCCATCTTCACGCAACTTTGGGTTGGTTTGTCCTCCGCCATTTTGGCATACTTGTACCCCATCTGTAGTCCAATAATTATCTCCTGTAGAATCTAATCGTTGTGCATATATTTTATATTCCAACCCGTAACGTAAATCTTGCCAGCATATTAATCCGCCACTAATACCGTCGGGGCGTACTTTAATATTATATTGTTTATAGGGCTGCACACTTACTGCTATTCCTGCACCCCATACTAATGTACCGCTTGCATTTATCCGGTTAGCATATACATCCCAGCTATTAGTTGCCGAACTATCTTCCCAAACAATTATTGCTCCTCCTTTACCATCGCTTGCTATTGCAGGTCGTTTCTGGTCAAACGGTTTGGTGCAAATAGGTACACCGTTAGTTGTCCATACTACATTTCCGCTCGAATCTATTTTTTGTGCATAAATATCTTTGTTCCCATTTCTTAAATCTTCCCAAGCAATAATAGCACTGCCGTTTCCTGCATCCACTATCACTACACTTCCTTGGCGAGAAGTATCGGTGCAGATAGCTACGCCGTTTACTGTCCACATTGGGTAACCGGCAGCATTCATCCGTTGTGCATAAATATCGCTTCTGATACTATCATTTCTATAATCATCCCAAACCATAATAGCTCCTTTTTTGCTATCGGTAACTATGTAAGCATTTTGTTGGGTGTGGGGTTGAATGCAAACTGGGGTGTTTACAGTAGGGTCGGCATTCCATTGCGAATAACCGCTAATAGAAATAAGTAAACCTGAAAAGAATAATTGTAATTTTACTTTCATACTATATTATTTAAAAATTACGGCAAAGTTAATATTATATTAACATAGTAGGCAAACTATTTCATCCTCTGCTAATTAATACAAGTGTATTAACTACAAAGGATGAAAAAATAAATAAGTCGGGAGAAGTTTATGCCTGCGCAGTTGGTCCGCCAAAGCTCATTGGGAAACCGCCCGGCTTATCAGTATCTTTTATTGAGCCGTGTATTTTCTCAAACCTGCTGATATTTTCTCTCAACGCATTTAGCAATCGTTTGGCGTGCTCTGGCGTAATTACTACTCTCGATTTTACTTTTGCTTTTGGTATGCCCGGCATCACTCTTACAAAATCTATTACAAATTCGGAATTAGAATGTGTAATAATAGCAAGGTTTGCATAAATACCTTCTGCAATTTCTTCTGACAATTCAATGTTTAATTCGGTGTTAGTTTGCTCTTCCATTTTAGTTAGTTATTAATTTTTAAGTTGGCGAAGGTAATAAATAATGGCTAATGGTTGACCTTTAATGGTAATTATTGAAATACTATTTCTATTTATTTTTCGGTTAAGCAGTACGCTACGTTTGGTATAACAAGCCCTCCGAACTTTATTCTATTCAATCTCTTCGTCCAACCCTTTGTGTTCGGAGATACGATGGTTAAGCACTATGTAGCAAGACGCCAGCCAAACTGGTGGGAATATTTTATTTAAAACTATTCTTACAATTCCTCAAATATTATAAACTTACACGAGTTTCACTCTCTTATCAAATCAATTAAAGTATTTTAACTCGTCGGATTCGGACAC
>CAILDT010000122.1 GCA_903833025.1 uncultured Bacteroidota bacterium
AATTCCTCTGGGGTTTTAATAATTTTATGATACACCACATCTTTGGTTCTTTTATTAGGTAATATTTTATTGCCATACGTGTTGTATTCGGTTATCATTCGGTTTAACAGATATAAAGCGGTATCAAAATCGGGACTAAGATTTATTAAAATAGTGTACGTAATTACATCTGCACATAAATTATACAGTTTCATACTATCGAGCAGCCACAATAATTCTGGAAAATTGTTTTTATCTTGTTCTTTAATTGCGTCGAGGAATAGGGTAGAATAATTAACAAAATCGGGCTCTATTTTATTTTCAAGTTTTAAACGAAACCATTTTAAAGCATCTTCAAATTTTTTGCTTTTGTACATCAGTAAATTATAGGTTGTAGCATTAGGGTTGCCTGGTTCTATTTTCTCGAACCATTGCACGGCTGTTTCATAATCGGGTGCTTTTGAAATGAGGGTATTGCATATATCAGTATATTTCCCTGGCTGCGGAAGGTATCCAATCCATTGCGCAGCAGTTTCGTAATCTTTGCTTTTAGAAACCAGTATGCTAATTGCAAAGATGGATAGTTTGCCGAGTTTTATTTTATTAATCCAGCTAAGTGCTGTGTCGTAATCGGGCGATACCAAAGCAATTCGCTCGTACGAATTTATATATATTTCTTTTTCTGCTTTCGATGCTAAATCAAAATACATTAAAGCGGTTTGGTAATCGGGTGCTTTAATTATGAGTGCATTGTAGCTATGTACATTTTCTTTTCCTTTTTCTATTTTATTAAACCAACTTAAAGCGGTAATATAATCAGGCGATTTATCCATCAGATAATTATATGTAAAAACAAAAGCTTCTTCCGGTTTCATTTTGTGATACCAATTTGCTGCAATTGAATATTTGGGCGACCGCACAATGAGTGCATTGTAAGTGGTTGTTAATATTTTTTTTCATCAATTAATTTAAACCACTCCAAAGCCACATTATAGGTGGGAGATAGCCGGATGAGGATATTGTAACCTAACGTCCAGACATTTTCTTTTTTCATTTTTTTATACCAATAAACCGCATCAGCATAGGCAAACGCTTTTACTAAAAGTTGATTATAGGTAGTATCAGTTACCTGTTTTTCGTCCATTTGTTCGTATGTAGCAATGGCAGTTTCATAATCTGGCGACAGCCGAATTAAATTATTGAACGTGTTGCTTGATATAATTCTATACATTATTTTTTTAGACCAAAATAAAGCAGTGTCGTAATCTGTTGCTTTATAACTAATCGCATTAAATGTTTTTGTGTTGCCTTTACCTTCTTCAATTTTATTGTACCATCCCAAAGCAGTAGCATAATCGGGTGCTTTGTTAATCATTATATTATAACTTTCTATATTAAAAATACCGTTCGGGTCCTTTATTTTTTCTAACCACTTCGAAGCAGTAGCATAATCAGGCGATTTAAGAAGTAGTTTTAAATACACATCCTCTGTGGGTTCGCATTTTTCATCCAAAAGATTTTGGTACCAGCTGTAAGCAGTATGATAATTGGGCGACAGACCTATCAATCGCTTAGCAGCAACAATTCTTAATTCGCAGTTTACGTTTTTTATAAGCGAAAACCATTTTAATGCAGTTTCATAATCTCGCGTTTTAAGAAGCATAAAAGTAAACGTTGCCGAATCGGGAGTTTTTATGGGCAATATTCTATTATACCAATTTAAGGCAGTATCATAATCAGGCGATTTTTTTATCAGCAAATTAAAAATATAAAGCTCCGGAACGGCTTTTATAGCTGTTAAATATTCTATTATCTGATAATAGTTCATTGTTCTTATTTTTTCTGCATCTACCATTGCCATTTTTTATTTTTTGATAAAGATATAGAAAATAAAAAAATCCCACACTATTTACAGCGCGGGATTTTTTTTAGTGTCTCACATCTAAAATCTCACTTACACCTTCACGATATTAAAAATTAAATCAGTAGAAGTAGTCATATTAACATTGGTAGCAATAATATATTTTTTAGTTAAATCGCCCAAAACCGAAGGGTTAATTCTTAAAATAGAATGTGCAACCGCTTTATAACCGCTTGGTACAGCGTTGTTAGCATTATCAGCAGTACTAAGCCAAACGTCAGCATCGCCTACTTCAATATCAATCATTTCGTCGGCTTTAAAAATATGAATACACACTTTACGGAAATCTACCTTAGGAACTATTAATTGGTAATGCCCTTTAATAGAGCGGTCGCCCATAATATTGGTCGGATAAAATTTGTTAACCTGCTCTTCACAATCATCCGCCATAGCATAATTAAAAAGTAACCAACCACGATTTTTGTTTAATTTTTTAATCAACGAATTTCTTAACGTATTCACAGAAGACCCGTCGTTGCCCACTTGCCCAATCTTAGCAGACTGCGTTGCGTGTTTCAAAATAATACCATCTCTGTAAGCAATCACCGCAGTTGCGCCATCAGGCACCGTTTGCGCAGTCATCTCATTACTCATACCAAGCAACGCAGCAATCCGCATTTCGTAACTCCCGTGATAAAAGCGGTCTCTCGTACGCCCCATAACAAGGTTGTACGGCGTAGTACCAACTGCGTGAACAATACGAAGCAAACTATCGAACCCATCCAACTGTGGCGCCATCTCCGAAAATTCCGATTCGAAATCAGCCGTTAAAATTACTTGCGCCTCCTTATCCCCTGTTTGCGCACCTGTGAGGTTAAGAAAATTGTTTGCCTCCGGCTGAAAATCATTTAGCATCGCTAAAAATCCGGCACCATCGCCCTGCCTCTCTATTAATCTGTTTAGTTGATATACAACAATGTTGACCGCATTTTCAATACTTTGTTCCATCGGTTTGATGCACGGATTCGAACTCCCCTGATAACCTGTTTTCATAATTTTTTAGTTTTAGTTTTTAGTTTTATATTTGCTCAAAAGTAACCCTAATTTATGGTTATCACACTACAAAACAAATCTTATTTTACTTAATTAATCCTTTGTTGTAAATATTGAAAATACTGGATATTCAGTCGATTTAATTGGAAAGAAAAAAATAGAATTTATTACAAAAAATAGTCCAATAGAATTTCGTTAAATTTCACTTTTCGATATAAGGTGAATCCGCATTGGCGAAATACAGTCACTTTTCGCGATAACCTGAATCCGCATTGACGAAATACAGTCACTTTTCGCGATAACCTGAATCCGCATTGGCAAAATACAGTCACTTTTCGAGATAACCTGAATCCGCATTGGCAAAATACAGTCACTTTTCGCAATAACCTGAATCACAGTTGGCACAAAACCCAAACCGCACCCCCCAGCATCCCCCAAAAAGTACCCAAATTACCCAATCCCAGCCCCTATTTTAAAAATGAGGAGCCAAAAACAGCCCCCAAACACCTCAAAAATCAATTTTGGGCACTTCCCCAAAAAACAGTATGCCATAAATGGCGTTTTAAAGCCCCTATTTTAACACTTCACCCTCAGCGGTACGTTTTCCCTTCTTTTTTGAGGTCATAAAAAGCAAAGCATAAAATAAAGGCAATATTTTTTCCCGCTCCGCGAAATGAAACACAAAATGTAACGTATTAAATGTGCCTCCGGCAGTCGGTGTGTCGTACGCCCGTTTTTTTTTCAGCATCACCAATTTTAAAGAGTAGTACTTTGAGGGAAGGAAAAGTTATTTAGCAGCCTCCGTCCAATAAGCATCAAACGGTTTTATTTTTAAAACACTTTTATCGTTTAAAAGAAAGTCGGGTAACTTTCCATCATCAATTGTTGCAAGTTTTGTGTTTTTGTTTTTTAATGAAATATAATTTTCATACGTCAAAGGAAAAAAACAAGCATTAATATTTGTG
This sequence comes from uncultured Bacteroidota bacterium, assembly GCA_903833025.1. Taxonomy (GTDB): domain Bacteria; phylum Bacteroidota; class Bacteroidia; order 2-12-FULL-35-15; family 2-12-FULL-35-15; genus 2-12-FULL-35-15. Next base: position 3,859 of record CAILDT010000122.1, read on the forward strand.
TAAAATAA
>CAILDT010000123.1 GCA_903833025.1 uncultured Bacteroidota bacterium
AAATCAAATCGCCAGTTTTAAGGGTAATAAATTTTGATATGTAGGAAATAACTGCATCAAACGAAAAAAGTAAATCTTTGGTATTCCCCTTTTGAATAGTGTTTCCGTTTATTGTCAAATGAAAATTAATATTATTTATATCGCTCATTTTATTTTTATTTATAAACACACCCACTGGTGCCGATCCATCAAACCCTTTTGCTTTTTCCCAAGGCAATCCTTTTTCTTTACATTTCGCTTGAATATCGCGAGCGGTAAAATCAATTCCTATACCAATTTCATCATAGTATTTATGCGCGAACTCAACAGCAATGTTTTTTCCTGGTTTATTTATTTTTAAAACTAACTCTACCTCGTGATGCAATTCTTTTGTAAAGTCAGGATAATAAAACGGTTGATTATCTTTTATTAAAGCAGTATCGGGTTTAAGAAAAAATACCGGCTCTGTTGGCACTGCTGAATTCATTTCCTTTGCGTGCTCTGCATAATTTCGACCTATACAAATAATTTTCATCGCTTATTTATTTTGTGTCATTCGTAATTTAATATCTGTCAACACTTTTTTAGTGTAAAGTGGAAAATCACCATTCATCATCCACGAATAATAAGATGGCTCGTCTCTCAACACATTTTCAACCGACTTGCCAATATGTTTTCCGAAATTAAAAACTTCAATTCCTTTATCATTAAAAGAAATTCGCCCTGCCAAATCAGCATTATTATTTAAGTTAGTAAAATCGTGTAATGCTTGCACATCATTTTTTACCGGGATAGATTTAACACCCTTTTTATTTTCAAATTCAACACCATCATAACGTTCCAATTGAGAAAGAAACACATCATACGTCGCATTAATATCCGCCTCCGCACTGTGCGCATTTATAATTTCTTTTCCGCAATAAAATTTATATGCTGCCTTCAAGGTACGAGGTTCCATTTGATGAAATATGTTTTGCACATCCACCAATCGTCTATTTTTCAAATCAAAATCAACATCAGCACGCATAAATTCTTCCACCAAAATAGGCACATCAAATTTGTTTGAATTATAACCTGCCAAATCGCAATTTTCTAAAAACGTTGCTAAACTTTTGGCAATACTTTTAAAAGTTGGTTCATTCGCCACGTCCTTATCATATATTCCGTGTATTTCCGACGCTCCCTTCGGAATCGGAATGGTAGGATTTATCCGTTTTGTTTTTACTTCTTTAGTTCCGTCAACCAAAACTTTCAAAATACAAATCTCCACAATCCTGTCGGATGCCACGCTTACACCAGTTGTTTCTAAATCGAAGAAAGCAATAGGGCGCGTTAAATTAAGTTGAATCATTTTTTAAGTGTAAATTTTTTAATTATTTCGTCCTCCTCCGTTTTCCCTTCCGCCACAGTAAATTCTTTCGTGTAAGTTTTATATCCTTTTGAGTTAATGGTAATCGTATATTTTCCGGGAGGCAAACAACTAATAAACTTACCTGTTTTCGGATTAGGAGTATAAATAAACGGGTCAACATCCTTTGCTGCCACGCTCATATCTACTATTGATACTTGCGCATCAATATTTTTTGAACTATCCACAGTACGAACATAATTTTGCAGAATCACATTTTTATCATCGTGAAACGTAACCCTATAAATATCCAAATCACCAAACCCTTCGGGGCGAAGTGCCGAAAGGTATGCCACTTTATTATCCTTCGTAAACGAAATACTCCTCTCCTCCCCCGTCGAATTAATTGGATAGCCAAGGTTTTGAGGCACCGTCCACGTATTATTTTCAGGGTCCCAAACGGTTTTAAACAAATCAAAATCACCCATACCCTCGTGCCCCTGCGACGAAAAATAAAGCGTCTTTCCATCCGGCGCGATCTCCGGAAAATCCTCCTTATACGCCGTATTCACCACCTTACCCAAGTTTTGCGCCTTCGCCCACTGTCCGTTTGGTAACTTACGCGCCATATAAATATCTGTTTCCCCCAAGCCACCTTCGCGCTTACTGGCAAAGAAAATAGTATTCCCATCAGGCGCAATAGAACCCGAAGTTTCAAAATCCGAATTCACATTCGCATTCAACTTCACCATCTTTTTAAACGCACCATCCTTCATTTTCGCCTCATAAATATTTCCCAAACTATCAATCCTATCCATATACACAATCATCGAAGTACCATCAGCCGACAAACTCACAATCTGCTCATCATACCTCGTATTAATAGGCGCACCAATGGTTACCGGCTTTTGCCAAACACCATTAACCCGCTTCGAAATCCAAATATCCGACGAGTAATAACCATCCACTTCCACCTTACCGCCCAAATTTTCTTTCCTCCTAGTAGTAAAAGCAAGCATCGTTTCATCCTCCGACACAAACGGATAATAATCCGGAAACTCCGAATTAACATCCTTCCCCACATTCTCAAACGTAACATTCAAAGGGTGTTTCACATACTCCCGCCCATTTTCGCACGTCTCCATCTGATGTTCACCCTTCTCCTTATCCTTGCCCATCGTGCCTTTCACGTACTCATTATATACCGCCATCGCATCATCAAACCTACTCGCATACTGATATGCCAAGCCCAAATTAAACAAAATCATCTTATCCAATTTATTCACCTCCCGCGCCTTTTCCAAATACGGAATCGCCAATGTTTTATTAATATTCGTATTCAAATAACACAACCCAAGTTTATAATTATAATCCGCATTATTCGGCTCCTGCTTTATCAGTTGCTTATACACAGGTATCGCCCACAAAAAATTTCCGTGATTAAAATGCTCCTTCGCATCCGCCGGGTCAATATATTTTTTATTACCACTCGGTGCTTTTCCACTTTGCGCATCAGCAAAAAATGAAATAAAAACCAACAACAGCAAAAATAATTTACATAAAAACTTCATAAACAAAATCGTTTTTTTTAATAGAACGCCAAAATACAAATTTTTATTGTTGGACAGACTTTTTAAGCTTTTTTACATTTCCATTCCTTCACATCCCCAACAACTTGTAATTCATAATTATTTTCCCTCTGTGTATCTCTGTGTCTTCTTTTGGTTTCCTCCGTGTAACAAAAAAGAACCCCTACTCATAACTCTAAATTAAAATTTGGGCGGCAACATTCCCACTTCGTCGCAACATTCTCCCCGCCCACACGCGGTATCTTTTTTTTCTTTAGTTTTTTCGCTGCGCGGCAATGGACAAAAAAAAGGATACTTCGCGCGGGTCGGGCGCAG
>CAILDT010000124.1 GCA_903833025.1 uncultured Bacteroidota bacterium
ACATCGACTGCCGGAGGCACACATAGTACTTCACATTTAGTGTTTCATTTCGCGAAGCGGGAAAAATAATTATGAGTTGGCACGTGTGGGATTGTTTTATCTTTGCGCCCTATATATATAAGGTGTAAAAAATGGAGTACAATTTTAGAGAGGTAGAGCAAAAGTGGCAGCGGTTTTGGAAGGAAAATAAGACTTTTAAAACCGAAAATAAATCTGATAAGCCAAAATATTATGTGTTGGATATGTTTCCGTATCCGAGTGGTGCAGGGCTACACGTGGGGCATCCGTTGGGGTATATTGCTTCTGATATTTTTGCACGTTATAAACGGCTGAAAGGGTTTAATGTGTTGCATCCGATGGGGTACGATTCGTTTGGCTTGCCTGCCGAACAATATGCGATTCAAACGGGGCAACATCCCGAAATTACTACTAAAACAAATATTGCGAGATATAGGGAGCAGCTTGATAAAATTGGGTTTTCGTTCGATTGGGATAGGGAAGTACGCACTTCTAACGCTGATTATTATAGGTGGACGCAATGGATTTTTATTCAGCTTTTTAATAGTTGGTATAATAAGGAAACAAATAAAGCGGAGAATATTTCTACATTGATTCCTAAGTTGGAGGGGTTTGCAAAGCTTTCGGAGAAAGAGCAATCGGATTTATTATTAGAATATCGCTTGGCTTATTTGAGTGATACAATGGTAAATTGGTGTCCGCAGTTAGGGACTGTATTAGCAAATGAAGAGGTGAAAGATGGTGTTTCTGAACGTGGTGGTTATCCGGTAGAACGGAAATTAATGAAGCAATGGAGCTTGAGAATTACTGCTTATGCTGATAGATTATTAAAGGATTTGGATGGCATTGATTGGACGGAAAGTATTAAGGAAGCGCAACGGAATTGGATTGGAAAATCAGAAGGGACTTCGCTCAAATTTAAAATTGCAGATTCAAAATTGCAGATTGAAGTATTTACCACCCGCCCTGATACTATCTTCGGAGTGTCCTTTGTAACGCTTGCTCCGGAACACGAACTGGTGGAAAAGATTACTACTTCTGAAAACAAAAAAGCTGTTGAAGAATATGTTACTGCTGCTAAAAACCGCAGTGAAAGAGAACGACAAGCTGATGTAAAAAAGATTACAGGCGTATTTACAGGTGCTTATGTGGAGCATCCGTTTACAGGAAAACAAATTCCTATCTGGGTAGGCGATTACGTTTTGGCAGGTTATGGCACTGGTGCTGTAATGGCTGTTCCGGCTCACGATACAAGAGATTTTGCTTTTGCAAATCATTTTGGTTTGGAAAAACCTATTGTTATTCTTCCTGCTGTTGATTGGGATTTTGCTGATAATTCGTATGATGAAAAAGTAGGTAAACTTGTTAATTCTGATTTCCTGAATGGATTAAAAGTTAAAGAAGCAATCAAAAAAGCTATTGCTGTTATTGAAGAAAAGGGTTTAGGAAAAGGAAAAACTAATTTCCGGTTGCGCGATGCTATCTTTGGAAGACAAAGGTATTGGGGCGAACCTATTCCTGTTTATTATGAAAATGGTATTCCGAAAGTGTTGAATGAAAATGAACTTCCGCTTTTACTTCCAGAAGTAGATAAATATTTACCAACTGAAACTGGTGAGCCGCCTTTGGCACGTGCAACCAATTTTAAAAAGGATGGTAAATGGGATTATGAATATAGTACAATGCCGGGCTGGGCAGGTAGTAGCTGGTACTATTTGCGTTATATGGATGCACATAATGATAAAGAGTTTGCGAGTAAAGAAGCAATAAATTACTGGCAAAACGTTGACTTATATATAGGAGGTGCCGAGCACGCAACAGGGCATTTGTTATATGTTCGTTTCTGGACAAAGTTTTTGAATGATTTAGGACTGATACCTGTTATTGAACCTGCAAAGAAGTTGATTAATCAAGGGATGATACAGGGGGTGAGTAGTTTTGTGTATAGAATAGGAAACTCAAATAAATATGTTTCGAAAGGGTTAGTAAAAGAATATGATACCACTGCTCTTCACGTTGATGTAAATATTGTAAACAATAATGTTCTCGATATCGAAGCATTTAAAAATTGGAGAGAAGAATATAAAGATGCTGAATTTGTTTTAGAAGAAGGAAAATACATCTGCGGAAGCGAAGTAGAAAAAATGTCCAAATCAAAATGGAATGTGGTAAGCCCTGATTTAATGGTTGAACAACACGGTGCTGATTGTCTGCGTTTATATGAAATGTTTTTGGG
>CAILDT010000125.1 GCA_903833025.1 uncultured Bacteroidota bacterium
ATTGTTTTACTGGACATTGATAGTCGCCAATAATTTGTTTACGGAAAATTGTTCACATTTTGTGTTTGTTCCCTGAATTGTTATATTATTATGTGGTTCGGCAATTATTATAATATTTTCATCCGTCGGTTGTATTCCATTGGTGGGTATTACATTAAAACTATCATTGAATAAAAAATCAGAAACTTTACCTAATGCGTTATTATTGTTGATAATAATATTTTTTACCTCATGTTTTTCGCCCAAAATAACTTGTATTTTTTGAGTAGCCCTTTCGTCGTATTTACGTGTTATCGGTAATATACTCAATGGGTGTCTTCTACTACCTGCATATTTTTGTGCGGTTTGATCTGTGATTCCTGAACCCGCATCACGTATTCCTGATATCGATTTTACCATATTTAATCCATGCTTTATTAATAATTCTGCTATATGAGATTTGTCGGTTTCTATATAAAAATAATTTATACCATCTTTGTTTATATTTTCTAAAAATACTGCAATTTCTCCTACATCATTAATATCGGCTTCGCATATAAATGCTGACTCTTTCGTAGGGGTTAACCAATATACTCCTTGTGAAATTAAAAATGTTGAATACTCTTCCATAAACTGTTTTAATATTTTTTTACATGCCGTTTGATTTACCCCTCCCGAATTTGTTCTTACATAGCCATCTATTCTTTGTATTTTTTGTATAAAACTTGATCTATCCATTATTTTTGAATAAAATTGTGCGGTTAAACCTTTTATTATTTCTCCAACATATAAAGGAGCTAAATATTCAAAATCATGATAAAAATCTATGTAGGAACGCAAAAAAGAATATTCTATCATATATTGTTTGATATTTATTTGATTTTGAACTGGTAACTGTTTAATAAATGTAAATATAGTTGACGGGTTTTCAATTGTTATATTCGAACTTATGGGTGTTGGTAATGATATTAAAGGTATGCTAAATGCTGGAATTACATTTAATAGAGATCTAATATTTTCTTTTAAATCTGTAGGATTATCGATATAATTAGTTGATATAATTGGTTTTCCCAACGTGGCTTGTTGAACAAATTTGGTATCCGGTGGGTCAATCGTTTTATACTCATTTTTACGAATTATAAGATAATCTGTTAATAAACTATCAAAAATTGCTATTGTAAAATCAAATCTTATAGGTGATGGTGTTTGCAGATTAGTTATTATTTGTGGCATCTTGTCCTGGAAACATTCAATTCCTACCAAACTTTCATCGTCTTTTTTTTGATAAATATTGCCACATGCATTCTTATAATTATATAATTCGGTTTCGGTAGTATCTCGATATTGTGCTACGATTTCTGGATTATTTTCATTAGAACAGTTCAAAAATACTACATTATCTCTTTCATTGCTTATTAATACATTTATATTTTTATTTAAACAGTGTCCTTTTACCTTTTTGGATATCATTTATATTATATAATTATACAATATAATGAACACAATTTTCGCCTATATTCTTTCATTTACTATACTCATCTTTGTCGCGTCCTTTCCTACCCAATTCGTAACCAACAACGTCAAAACCACCTGGTATAAATGTATCGCCCCCTCTTTTTCACCACCTTCTTACGTTTTCCCCATCGTCTGGACCATCTTATACACTCTCTTAGCCATCGCTTTGGCACAAACCATAATGTTACCCAACTCCAATACGAAATTCTGGCTACTCGGCTTTTACGCTTATAATCTCGCCCAAAATATGTCCTGGCCTTACTTCTTTTTTGAACTACACGAAGTCAAAACCGCCTTGTTTGTTCTGATAGAAATGATATTTTCCACCACCATCATTATATGGCAATCGTACCGTGTACTACCCAATTGGATCGGACATATTCTCGTTCCTTACCTTTTATGGTTATGCTTTGCCTGTATACTAAATACCGCGTCTGTATTCAAAAATTGTGCCTAACCTGTGGCAAGGGGGCAGAATGCCTCTTCACTACTAACTTCGAAGGTGGCAGAATCGGAACGAAAACCGGAGAAGTTAGGGAGATTGATTTA
>CAILDT010000126.1 GCA_903833025.1 uncultured Bacteroidota bacterium
AGCATATCATTTCGAAAAGCCGATGTTGGTTACCAATGTAGGGGGGTTGCCCGAAATAGTGCCACATAATAAAGTGGGATATGTATCAGCTATTAACCCTACTTCTATAGCTAATTTTATTGTTGAGTTTTATGTGCATCACAAAGAAGAACTTTTTATTGCTCACATAATAGCTGAGAAACCGCGCTTTGCCTGGGCTGCTTTTGTAAAAGGAGTGGAGGAGCTTACTCTTTCATATGGCAAATAAATTTCCTTTTTTACTTATAAAAATTTCGTTGCTTTTTGCTAAATTTTCGTACTTTTAAAGTAAACTTTTGTACTTCGTTAAATGTTTAGAAGTCGAGTACCCCATTTTGAAAATAAAGCACAATTAATACCACTCAATTGATAATGAAATAGTTTATTGTTTTGAGATAACGAATTTACCCCATAATACACAATTAAAAAGGGAAAAATAACGCAATCCAGCCCTAATAAAACTTTGAAAGTGGTTTGCTATCCAAATTTATTTACTTTTACTTTATCATAAATAATATCTAAATATTATAGTACTACTTCAATCCAAAAAAAATCCGCTGTAAGCACAAACTTACAACGGATTTTCGGTTTTTTAAGTGATCCCGCTGGGATTCGAACCCAGGACCCCTACATTAAAAGTGTAATGCTCTACCAGCTGAGCTACGGAATCTAATCTACACTGATTTTGTAATCACCTACCCCTTTTTTTGGGAGCGCAAAGGTATAATCTATATTCTATTCTGCAAAGATTTTTTTGCAAAAAAGCCATTTATTTTTCGACAGCTTCTCTTTCCCTTATTTTATAAGCATTTCACCTGCCTTTGAATTTGCATTAATAGCATTTATCCACAATAATATTTTAGATTGGTATTAATTTATTAGTAATATTGCATACAATTACTCACTAAAAACACAATCACACGATGGCAAAAATTTTTTTAACAGGATATATGGGCAGTGGCAAAACTACCGCAGGTAAAAAGCTTTCTGCAAAATTGGGGTATCAATTTATTGATTTAGATAAATTTATTGAAACCGAATATCAACAAACAATTCCGCAGATATTTGCCACCAAAGGCGAAAAAGAATTTAGAGCGATGGAACACAACGCACTAAAAAAAGTGATGGAAATAGAAAACATAGTAGTTGCCTGCGGTGGCGGCACTCCTTGTTATTACAATAATATGGAGCTGATGAACAACCACGGCAACACTGTTTATTTAAAAATGAGTGCCGATTCGCTTGTTTCTCGTTTGATGGATGCCAAAGATATTCGCCCCGTAATAGCCAATAAAACCGAAAAAGAACTTCGTGCGTTTGTTACTCGCCAGTTAGAAAAACGTGAAGATTTTTATGAACAAGCCCAATATGTGGTAAAAGGCAAGGATTTGAATGTGGACGAACTTGCTTTGTTCGTAAAAGAAAAAGTAGGAGTAAATTAATTTCTCAACTTAAATACACTACCTCTTCGCCCTTTTTATCCAACTCCACCGTAATATGTTCCTGCAAGGTGGTAGAAAGTGATAACCCTACAAAATCAGCTTTTATTGGGTAGCGGTTATGCCCTCTATCAACCAAAACTACCGTTGTTAGTCTTTTTATAGGCGAAGACAAA
>CAILDT010000127.1 GCA_903833025.1 uncultured Bacteroidota bacterium
AGTAGCTGAGCTTACTGCAAGTATGATGAATGAAGGAACAAAAAACTTTACGACAGAACAGATAAGTGCGCAATTGGAAAAGTTGGGAAGTACAATTGAATTTAGCACCAATGGAAAATCGAGCACATCAATAAGAGTGGAATGTTTGAAGAAGAACTTGGATGCTACAATGAAAATATTGGAAGAAAAATTGTTGGCTCCAGGATTTAAAGATGATGATTTTAAACTTGCGAAAAAACAATTTAAAGAAGGGATAAAAAACAATCACCAGAATTCGCAGAGCGTTGCGGGCGAAAATTTTGCTTATGCAATGTATGGTAGTTCGTTGCTTGGTTTATCACCAAGTTGGAAATCGGCTGATAATATAGAGGTGAAAGATGTGAAAGATTATTACACTAATTATTATTCACCATCGGTAACTAACTTAATAGTGGTTGGAGATTTAACGAAAGATGAACTTAGCAAACAAGTAGATTTTTTAAATAAATGGCAAGCGAAAGAAGTGAAGATGCAGCCAATACCTGAACCTGTTGCTACCACTGACCCGCAATTTTATATTATAGATAAATCGTTTGCGCCTTCTACAGTGTTGGTGATGGGAAATCCGAGTTTAAAGTTTGATGCTACCGGAGATTATTATAAAAATCAGATTGCAAACTATTGTTTGGGTGGCACATTTAATAGCCGTTTAAACCTTGATTTGCGAGAAGATAAAGGATGGACGTATGGTATTTATTCAGGATTTAATGGAGGTAAATACACAGGGTATTTTAATATTACTTCTTCTGTAAAACGTTCTGCTACTGCTCCATCTTTAATAGAGATATTAAATATTTACACTAACTATGTGGATAAAGGAATTACAGATGCAGAACTTGAGTTTACAAAAAACTCTTTGCTGAATGAGGAAGCGTTAAAGTATGAAGCACCATATCAGAAAGCTAATTTCTTATCTAACATTGCTCGTTATGGTTTGGAGAAAGATTATACAGCTAAACAAAATCAGTTGTTAAAAAACATAACAAAGGACGAAGTGAATGCGCAGATAAAAAAATATTTTGCTACTAATAAACTTACTACCGTTATTGTTGGCGATAAATCAATTATTGAAAGTCAGCTTGACAAAGCATTGAAAGATGCTAAAAACAAAGATGTGTTAAGTAAAGTAAAACTTAAAAAACTAACAATGGATTAGAATTATTTATTAGACCATTTTATGGAAAACTAACATAAAATGGTCTGATTTATGTAAAGTCCGAAAACAAACTAAAAAACTATTTTATGAAATCAATTTTCTTTTCAATGCTTATTTTCTCTGTTGCCTTGGTAAATGCACAAAGTAATCAGGTACAAAATGCAAACAATTATTTAAGAAGTAAGGAGTACGACAAATCAAAAGCGGCGGCAGATGCGGCTTCGGTGAATGAATCGACCAGAGGAAGTGCTAAACTATGGATGTATCGTGGTTTGATTTATCAAGCAATTTACGAATCGAAAAACGAAGCGGATAATAAATTGGATGCGGAAGGACAGGAAAAATCAGTAGAAAGTTTTATTACTTGTCTTAAACTTGATAAGGATAATATTTATAAAGACCAGATGAAAGGCAACCTTGTTATTGCTTGTGCTGCGTTAGATTATAAAACCAAATATTATAACAGCATCAAGGAATACGACAAAGCACTGAAAGGGTTGGATTTGTTGGAACAAGCATTACCTTACGATTTTGACCAGGGGATGAAACGAAGCAACATCACCAAAGAAAATTTAATGTTGAGTCATTTTAAAACGTATTCGTTATCGGGTAACAAAGAAAAAACAAAAGAGTATGGCGATAAATTGATTGATATGAAGTTTAAGGACCCAACTATATACAGAGATATGGCAAAAATAAACTTGATAGATAAAGATACTACCAAAGCATTGGCATACATAGAAAAAGGAAGGTTGATATTTGAGGATAACATTGATTTAATAAACCAAGAAATAAATATCTATTTGGCACAAAAGAAAACAGATGTATTAAAAAAGAAATTACAGGATGCTATAAGTGTTGCGCCTGATAATGAGGTTTTGCATTGCTTGCTTGCTAATTTATACGACAAAACCAATGATGCGGAAAATGCTGAAAAGGAATACTTAAAAGCATTGGAAATAAAACCAGATTATGATTTGGCGAATTACAACATTGGAGTTTTATACTTTAATAAAGGTAACGAATGGGGCGAAAAATTAAATTCACTTCCACCAAGTGCTGATGCGAAAAAAATAAAGGAATACGAAGATAAAAAGAATGAATATTATAAAAAGGCAACCGTAAACTTTGAGAAATCATACGAAGTATCGCCAGATAAAGCAACTAAGCAACGATTAAGACAATTGTTTTTGAAGCTCGGCGACAACGAAAAAGCGGAGAAGTATAAATAAGTAGTTCGTGGTTAAAAGTAAAAAGACCAAAGTTACAAAGGTAACTTTGGTCTTTTTAGTATTGGGTAGCGAATATTTACCACTTCAAAAATTCCTCAATTTGCTTGTTCAAAACCTTAATTGTGGGCCCGTCTTTCAGGTTACCGTGCTCATCCAGCAAGTTTAATACCGACGAAATAGGCAGTTGGAAATGATTAATGTGCATACCAATATGATGAAAAATGGTGGTAAGATGGTCCATACCACGCAAATTACCGGCTCTTCCGCTGGAAACACCAATTAAAGCCACTTTTTTCCCTTTCAGCGTTGCTGGAGGCAGTGTATCAATAAATACCTTTAAAATGCCCGGAAAACTGCCATTATATTCAGGCGAAAGAACTACAAATTTATCGGCAGGAAGGATAAATTGATTAATAATTTGCTCAAATTCGGGAGTACGAATACCTAGTAAATCTTTAAAAGCAATATCCTTTGGAAGTATCTCCAGCGATAACATTTTGGGCGAAACACCCTGTTTTTCCATCAGCGAAATGTAATTGTTAGTAACTTTTAGTGTGTTGCTGTTTGGTCGGTTAGTGCCTGAAATGACTGTTATCATTGAGTTGTTTGGTTAGTATGAAAAAAAATGTTAAAAAATCTATTATAAATTTTGATTACGGTAACGCTCAAAAAATGTACTTTCGTGCGACAATTAAAGCGCAAAGTAAAGCATTATTATGAACATAACGTATTTCGGACATTCTTGTTTTGATGTAGAGATAAATGGCAAACATATTTTGTTCGACCCATTTATTACTCCAAACGAATTGGCTAAACACATTGACATAAATACGGTAAAGGCAGATTATATACTTATTTCGCATGGTCATTTCGACCATATTGCTGATGCCGTGGCAATAGCAAACCGCACGGGAGCAAAGGTGGTGAGCAATTACGAAATAATTACTTGGCTTACCAAACAAGGAGTAACCAACAGCCACCCGATGAACATTGGCGGCACTTGGAAGTTTGATTTTGGGAGTGTAAAATGTGTAGCGGCGGTACATTCCAGCACGTTGCCTGATGGCACGAACGGCGGCAACCCAATGGGATTTATTATAGAATCATCAGCAGGAAATTTTTATTATGCAGGAGATACTGCATTAACCTACGATATGAAACTTATTGGCGATTATCATAAAATAGATTTTTCGTTGCTGCCGATAGGCGATAATTTTACAATGGTGGTGGAAAGTGCCATCACGGCTACTGATTTTATCAATTGTAAAAAAGTAATCGGGATGCACTATGATACATTTGGGTTTATTAAAATAGACAAACAGGATGCAATAAAAAAGTTTGCCGCGGCTGGTGGCGAACTTATTTTGTTTGAAATAGGAGAAACGAAATCAATAAAAAAATAAATACTTTAATCAAATATCTAAACAAAGAAGATGGGAAAAATAATAGCGATAGCAAACCAAAAGGGTGGGGTAGGGAAGACTACAACAGCAATAAATTTGGCAGCGAGTTTGGCTGTGCTCGAATATAAAACATTGTTGATAGATGCCGATCCGCAAGCTAATTCCACTTCCGGTGTTGGTTTCGACCCGCGCAATATTAAAACTGGCATTTACGAATGTATTATTGATGGTGTAGAACCAAAGGATATTATTCTGCAAACAGAAACTCCTAATTTATATTTACTGCCTGCACACATTGATTTGGTGGGTGCGGAAATAGAAATGATAAATTTGCCGAACCGTGAAAAGATGATGAAACTGGCATTGGATAAAATAAAAGATGATTATGCTTTTATTATTATTGACTGTTCGCCGTCGTTAGGTTTGGTTACTGTTAATGCGCTTTCGGCAGCCGATTCGGTTTTAATTCCTGTTCAATGCGAATATTTTGCATTAGAGGGTTTAGGGAAATTACTCAACACAATTAAAATAGTTCAGACGCGTATGAATCCTGAATTAGATATTGAAGGTATTTTATTAACGATGTACGATATGCGTTTGCGATTGAGCAATCAGGTGGTGGAAGAGGTGAAAACACATTTTCAGCAACTGGTATTTGATACCATTATTCAGCGAAATACTAAATTGGGCGAGGCACCAAGTTTCGGACAAAGTATTATTATGCACGATGCAAGCGGAAAAGCAGCTACCAATTATTTGAACCTTGCAAGAGAAATACTTCAGAAAAACAAACTGACGAG
>CAILDT010000128.1 GCA_903833025.1 uncultured Bacteroidota bacterium
ATATACTTGGTTTGAATGGACTCGCTATTTTAAAGCGAATAAAATTGAAGAATAAAAATATTGAAGTTGTAATGTTGTCGGGACAAGATAATTTGGAAATAGCTGTGGATAGTATAAAGTATGGAGCACGTGATTATGTTATTAAAAACGAAAGTGCTTTTGTTAGGATGAAACAAATAGTTAATAACATAATCGAGAATATCTATTTGAAAAAAGATTTGAAACGCTATTCTATATGGAATTGGACTTTCGGCGGTGTAGTTATATTAATTGCTATTGCTTTCGGTATCATTCAATATTTATAATACTTTGCGCAGTCATCTTTCTTCTTTTTTCATAAATATATGAATGATATAAGTTAATTAAAAAATTATGTAACTCCTGCGTTTTAAAAGTTGTAGACTTTTGTGACGTTAAATCTTATCTTAAAAAATAAAACTATGAAAAAGAAAACCAACAGCACCAAGCTTCCCGAAGTGAAGAAACAGAACGAAGATATTGAAAGAAAATTGCAGGAAAGGAAAAATGATATTCTTTCGGATATTTCGCATGCGGAAAAAAATGATGAAAATTATCAAACTGGTCCTTGGAATGAAAAGGATTTCACGGATGATGTGACAGGAAGCGACTTGGATATACCAGGTGCGGAATTAGATGATGATATGGAAAATATAGGGAGTGAAGATGAAGAGAATAATTATTACAGTTTAGGTGGGGACAATCATAATAATCTAGACGAGGATGATGGGTAATAAATAAACAGACTTATACAAAATACATAGAATGAGAAAACTGCAAAACAAAACTGTATTTATAACAGGAGGGCTATCTGGTATAGGAAGGGCTTGTGCAATTGCTGCTGCCACGGAGGGTGCCAACATAGCAATAGCATATAGAAAATCAGGGGTATCGGATAAGGCAATGAAAGAAATAAAAAAGAAAATTCCAAAAGCGGTTTTTATTGAATGTGATGTATCGGTATTTGCAAAAGCGCAAAAAGCAATTGAAACTGTAGTAGCCAAATTTGGAACTCTCGACGTTGCACTTAATAATGCAGGAATCCTTGGAGAATCAAATAAAATAGGTGATATGACGGAAGAAGAATGGCATAAAGTAATTGATATAAATCTGAACGGTGTATTCAATTGTATGAAACCGGAATTGGCTCAGATGGAGAAACAAAAAAAAGGAGTTATTGTAAATATGTCGTCTATTTTTGGCAAAGTAGGTTTTATAGGTTCATCGCATTATGTAGCAGCCAAGCACGGAGTAATAGGTCTTACAAAATCCGCTGCATTGGAATATGCTGTTGAAGGAATTAGAATAAATGCAATTTGCCCGGGTTTTATAGAAACACCAATGCTTGCAAAAGCAGGTATCAGCAATCACGAAGACGCAAAAAAACATATTATTGGTTTGCATCCGATGAAACGATTTGGCAGACCGGAAGAAGTTGCAAGTGCTTTTATTTTTCTGGCGTGCAATGACAGTTCATTTATTTCAGGAACTGCATTGGAAATTGATGGTGGTTTTCTGGCTGAATAAATTTAATTTTAAATATAGGAATGATATAATAAAATTAAAAAGTAATGTAACATATATTTACGAAAGTTGCAGACTTTTGTACCGTTATAAAATTAAATTCACAATATAAATTAAATTAAAATGAAAAAAGTAGTAAAACCGATGAAAGTAAAAGCAAAAGCAGTGCTAACAAAAACATTAAAGGCTGGGAAAGCAGAAGTATCTTCCGCACTTAATAAAATTGAAATTGAAAGTCATAAACAAGCAGCGAAGCATCACGAAGATGCAGCGAAGCACCATTATGATACAATTAAGCATCTGGAAGCGGGCAATCATAAAAAAGCCGGAGAAAGTAAGAGTAAAGCTGAAAGTGTTCTTTCTTTTCTACATAAATTATGGGAGAAGATTTAAAACAAATGAGAAGATACAAAAGAATTATTCCTTAACTATAAAAAAGTATTTTAAAAAATAAAAATGAATACAAACCGACTTTCTAAAACCATTGCTGCTGCATTAAATGCGCAAATGACAAATGAAGCACATGCTTCTCAAATTTATTTATCTTATGCTGCATGGGCTGATAGTAAGGGATTTGCTGGAATAGCTAATTTTCTTTTCAGGCACGCGCAGGAAGAACGTAATCATATGCAGAAAATACTTGAGTATATTTTAAAAAGAGGTGCGCAGGCGGAAATAGCTGCTATTGCGCCTCCACACGCAAATCCTACAAGTGTAAACAATTGTTTTGAAAAAATATTTGAACACGAAGTAGCAAATACAAAAGCTATTTATAAAATTGTAAAAATAAGTTTTGATGAAGAGGACTGGGCAACATGGAACTTTATGCAATGGTTTGTGAAAGAACAAGTGGAGGAAGAAACACTTGCAATGAACTTATGGAACAAAATGAAAATAGCAGGTGGAGAAAAAGTGAGCAGCGATACTTTATATTCGTTTGATAGGGATATTGAAAAAACACCCGATGAGGCAAAAGCCGCACAGGACGTAACTACTGATAAGCCATAAGTATAGATATTAAAAATTTGTAAGGTTTCAAATATATAATGAATACCGATAAAAAGTCTATTTATACTACAAAGCAAAGCAAAAATATAACACTTGTACTTATTGGTTTTACAGGTGTTTTTCTTTTTATATCTTCATTATATATAATTACAGCACTGCTATCAACTGTAATATTGTATATCCTTTTTAAACCTTTATACCTTTATTTAGCCGAGAAAAAAAAATATTAGCAAATCTTTGAGTTCAGTTATAGTAATTACACTTTCATTTTTGGTTATCGTTTTACCATTAGCAGGATTGAGTGTTATGATAATTAATAAACTGATGGATTTTCAAAAACATCCCGAAATACTAAATGATATACTAAATAGAATTGAGGGTATTGCTGGCTCACAAATTGATTTAAAAGAGATGCTTGGTAAAAGTGTTAATGATATTTCGAAATGGTCAATAAGTGCTTTTTCGGTTTTTATTAGCGGGGCATTTAAAACTTTTATTTCCCTTATTGTAATTTATTTTTCATTATTTTTTATGTTTAAATCGCATAAGGAATTTGAAAGCACTTTAAAAAAGTATTTACCCTTTGATAAAAAAAGTAATTCGCTTTTTGGCGATGAACTAAAAAAAATAACTTATTCAAATATAATAGGGCAGGGATTTATAGGAATAAGCCAGGGAATAGTAGTTGTTATAGGTTTTCTAATTTTTGGTATTCCCGATCCCTTTTTTTGGGGAATCGTTTCCATCTTTGTTTGTTTTTTACCTATCGTTGGGGCACCCATCATTTTCGTACCAGCAGGTATTATAGAATTGTCAATGGGAAACTCAGTGGCTGGGCTAGGGATATTAATTTGGGGAGGCGTATTTGTTACCTTAATTGATAATTTTCTTAGACAATACATTTCAAAAAAGATAGCCAACGTTCATCCTTTAATTACCATTTTAGGTGTGGCTATCGGAGTACCAGTATTCGGTCTTATTGGTTTAGTAATTGGACCGCTGATGATTTCTTTTTTTATTTTATTCTTTAAAGTATATGAAACAAGTTATTTGGAACCATCTGAAAAGGAATAATTTTTTATCTTCTTTTTCTTATCCATATATACATCGAACAGAACAATACTTCATTTCTCCTACCTAAAAGTATTTGCAAAATATATAAAAGACGCTTCTTAGCTGGGTTGTTTGAATAAACAACTGCAATAGACTCGAGATCCAAAAAAGATAGTATCTAACCAAAAAAGTTAATTCGTCTTTCTCCTCAATTTCAATATTGACAGCCGTTTTAGGGTATAAAAAAAGCGGACTTTCTAATGTTTTTTTAGAAAAGTCCGCTTTAGTAGCGGGGACCGGACTCGAACCGATGACCTTTGGGTTATGAGCCCAACGAGCTACCAACTGCTCCACCCCGCAATATATCTTTAATTGATTAGTTGCTTTTTATTGGTATGATTTTTTAAAATCGGGCGCAAAGATATGTTTAGTTTTGATGTACACCAAATAAATCTTTAGAAGAGTTGGTTGTAATTTAGTATTTCCCTTTATTTTATTAGTTTTGCACCTCATTAAACTTTCTAAATCAAATGAACGAACTAAAAGCATTTTTAATCGACTTTAACTCCGGATTTTCTCTAAAAGCTATACCGGGCTTCATTTTTAGTTTTATTGTATGTGCTGTGCTGGCATTTATATTAGGAAAAGTGTATGCAAAATATGGTAATTCGTTATCAAACCGTAAGGCATTTGCCCGCAACTTTATTGTACTTGCAATAACTACTATGTTTATTATTTCGGTGGTAAAATCGTCGTTGGCATTATCATTAGGTTTGGTGGGTGCGTTATCTATTGTTCGTTTTCGCTCGGCAATTAAAGAACCCGAAGAACTTACCTATTTGTTTCTCACCATAGCAATTGGTTTGGGTTGCGGTGCCGGATTAGCTGTGCTTACAGTTATTGCTTTTGTAGGATTTGTGTTAGTAATATGGTTTACCAATAGGTATCAGAAATCGATTGAAGCACAGAATTTATATTTAACAATTTCGAGCAGTCAACCACAAGCAATTAATTTGAAAGATATTGTAGAATTGCTGAAGAAGTATTGTTCAGGAATAAAACTAAAACGAACCGATGAAACGGCTACTTCCATTGAAGCATCTTTTTTTGTTGAGTTTGATGATTTCGAAAAGCTAGAAGAAGCAAAAGGAGCGATAAAAAATATTCATCCTTCGGTTTCCATTTCATTTATGGATAATACACGCGATTTTTAAAACCGAAAAATTTAACACTTGAAACCTGAAACTTTCAATCAGCACACAGAACCGTTGCGTTTCGAACGTAAATTTCTTATTTCTGATTATTCCTACAAAGATGTGGAGCAGATGATAAAATTTCATCCTGCGTGTTTCTCCGAAATATTTCATCAGAGAATAGTAAACAATATTTATTTCGATACGTTTGGCTTAACTCACTATTATGATAATGTGGAAGGTTCGCCAGATAGATTGAAAGCTCGTATTAGATGGTATGGCGATACTTTTGGAAAAATAGAAAAACCTGTTTTGGAATTTAAAATAAAGAAAGGTTTGCTTGGCAGAAAAGAAATGTATCCTCTGAAATCATTTTTGTTAGATGCCAATTTTAATCAATCTGAAATAAAAAAAGCACTTGATGATGTTTCTGTTCCCCAGCATATAAAAAATGAACTTGTTTCACTAAAACCCACTTTACTCAATTCATATACTCGAAAATATTATTCTTCCGCAGATAAAAATTATAGAATTACTGTAGACCATAAGTTGACTTATTATAAAATTGGTTATACCGGTAATACGTTTACTAATAAATCAACGGATTATAATTCTACTGTTCTCGAATTAAAATACGATTCGTCGTTTGAGCACGAAGCAAATCTAGTTGCAAACCAGTTAGCGTTTCCGTTAACTAAAAATTCGAAATACCTACAAGGTTTAGAAAGGGTATTTATCTAATGAAACCCATTTTAGAACCAACAAGAAAAACGCCTTATTCACATTGGCTAATAATTTTACTATTAGTTATACTTGCTGGAGTTTCATTTGTTTTTTCACTTAAATATTCAGGCGAGAGTAAAAAGGAATATCCTACTTTAACTATTGACGCACAAATATCTTCTCCTGAATGTGCTGCTAAAGGTGGCTTTTATAAAGATGCTTTTGAGATTAAATTAATAACCAATAATTATAACTGCAAAATATATTATACCAAAGATGGGTCGGAACCAACATTAAAATCATTGGTTTATACAAAACCGATTATTATTAAAAACAGAACTTCGGAGGCAAATGTTTTATCTAACATACCTTCATCACCAAGATGGAAACCTCCTGTTGGTGATGTTTTTAAAGGAACCGTAATAAGAGCTATTGCAGTTACAGAGGATAATAAAAAGAGTTTGGAATTTACCAGAACTTTTTTTGTGGATGAAAAAGGAGATAAAAGATATTCGTTTCCTATATTGGAAATCACTACAAATCCAGATGATCTATTTGGTTACAAAACAGGGATATATGTTTTAGGAAAAAATTATGATGATAAAAATGATTATGCAAAAAAAGATGTCAAGCTCGATTTGCCTTGGTGGAAATATCCTTCCAACTATTTAAAACGTGGTAATAATGCGGAACGCCCTGCTAATATTGAATTTTACGAATCTAATAATAGGTCAACGTTTCAAACCAATGCAGGTGTAAGAATAAATGGAAATGCGACAAGAGGTTTTGCTCAAAAATCGTTACGTATTAATTTCAGAAACGAGTATGGTGCAGAAACACTTAATTATAAACTGTTTCCTAATAATGATGTTACTATTTTTAAATCTTTCATTTTGCGAAATTCAGGAAACGATTGGGATAAAACAATGTTTCGTGATGTGTTTATGCAATCGTTAATGAGTGATTCTAAGTTGGAAACTGAAATTTATCGTCCAATTATAGTTTTTATAAATGGTGAGTATTGGGGAATACACAACCTTTGTGAGCGTTTCGACCAGAATTACATTTCTAATAAATATAAAATAAATGAAGACAGCATAGTGATTTTAGAAATGAGTGGGAACGTAAACTATGGTAAAAAGCAGGATGGTAAAGCATTCAAAGACTTCTTATCTTTTGTCGAAAACAGTGATTTAAGTATTAAAACAAACTATGAACAAATGTGCAAACAAATAGATGTAGATAATTTCATCGACTTTGTAATTGCAAATGTTTATTTCTGCAACAGCGATTGGCCCAATAACAATGTAAAATTCTGGAGATACAAAACCAATCGTACCGGTGACGATTCTGCAAAAGTGCGTGATGGTCGCTGGAGGTGGATGCTGTACGACACTGATTATGGTTTTGGTTATACAGCTACGAATGCTTATGAAATGAATTTACTTGAAAAAGCTAAAACAACGGGCAGTGTAGGAATTATATTTTCGGGATTGTTAAAAAACAAAACATTTACCGATAAGTTTATTGCCACTTTTCAATATCGCTTAAACAACAACTTCAAAACCGAAGCTGTGATTGCTAAAATTAATACATTTGAAACCACCTTTGCTCCTGAAATTAGAGAACATATTGACAGATGGAGGGTGATTGGTTCGGAATCTAAATGGAAAAACTTTGTTCAGGAATTAAGAGATTTCGCAACCAAACGACCAACTTTTCAAGTAAAACAAGTGAATGAATTTTTTAAGTTATCGGAAGCAAATAAAATTAGCATTAAAAAATAATCTGCCATTTCTTTTTAACTGTATCTTTGAAAAATTAATTAATATAGAGTGTTAGATTATTACAAAGAAAATATTCAGTTTTACATAATCCTTTTTCTGTGGCTTGCTGTGGGGATGTTTGGCGGTCCGGTAATTTATGTGGTACTGCCAGTTACCGTTTTGTTGATGAAACAAAAAGGAATGTACGAGGAGCTATTTATTGGCTTTTTCTTTATTCTGATTGTTTCAGATAGTGAGATTGATAGACTCGACTTTGCAAAGAATATTAAAATTGTTTATTTATTATTGCTTGGTGTTTTTATGGCGTTCGATAATAAACAGTTTACTCCTTTCAATGGTTTATACAAAATATTTATTCCTTTTTTTATTATTTCATTTTATTGTTTATGCTTCTCTCCTGCCTTTTTTGTAGGGTTCCAAAAAACATTTTCATACTTGATTATGTTTTTTCTTGTTCCTAATTTTATTACGAAACTTCATCGCGACAATGGAGTGAAAACACTTAAAAATATAATCTACTTCGGAAATACCATTTTGTTAATGGGTTTTGCTTTATACCTAGTTGATAAAGGCTATGCATATAGCTCCATCATTGGGCGATACAATGGAGTATTTGGTAACCCGAATGGTTTAGGATTATATGCCTTTTTGCTTTTCACCTTATTTTTTGTGATAAACGATATTTATGTTGATTTATTTTTCCGTTGGGAAAAGGTATTCATCTATGGGGTAATAATGGCATCCATTGTATTTTCCAATTCACGAAATGCATTTATCAGCGTTGCCATTTTAATTTTATTCGATAGATTTTTTAAAAAATCTTTTTTCCTAGGTTTAATTTCATCCATCGTTATTATTGCAGGAAATATTATGATTTCTGACCAAATACCTGTATTAATAAAGCAATTTGGATTACAATCTTTTTTTAGATTAAATACACTAAACGAATTAAGCGGGCGAGCAGTTGCGTGGCAATTTGCTTGGCATAAAATTCAAAATAATTATTTTATCGGGCGAGGGTTTGGGTATGATGAGTTTACGATGAGGGCAAATTATCATATGCTTAGTAAAATGGGTACGCAAGGAGGGGTGCACAGTTCCTACCTTTCGCTGTGGTTTAACTTTGGTTTGATAGGAGCTCTTATTTATTTACGCTCCTTCTTTTTAGTTTTTATCAGGGCATTAAAAATTACGAAACTATCGTTTTCAATAATGTATGCAGTTATGTTTTCGGCTGCTTTCGAAGGTTTATTTATCGGTTCGCTTAATCCGCAGATGATTATTTTGTTAATGATAATGACTATCATCAGCGATGATAGTTTTAATTATGCCGAAATACATTTGCAAGATGACCTTGCGCAGACATAATATTAGGCAATGAAATTACTTAGTAAATACAAAAATATTTTTGAAATAGTTATTTCATTCGTTCTTGCTTTCGTTATTATTGTTGCCTATTTCCACGAAACTACCAACTTCGAAAACTTAGCATTAGGGGTTTACACTCGTGCTTATTATGGTAAGGTAAACGATGTGCCAATACACGCAATGGGATACAGAAACACCAAGGAAATTATAAATGGTAGTAACGGAAGAGGTGCGAAAAATAAGGTACTCATAATTGGTAATTCACAAACGCACTCTATCAATCAATATAAAAAGGGAGATGTTACATTTCCTGAATTACTAGCCGACTCGTTAAATAAAAAATCAATTGACATAATTGCCAGTAGCATACCTAACGCCACTATGGAAGATTTTTACCTGCTATATAAATCTTGGAAAAAAGAATTGAATATTAATATGGTAGTACTTCCCATTTTTTTAGATGATACAAGGGAGGAAGGTCTTCAACAAGGATTTTATGATGATATAATGTCATTCCGAATTTCAGATTCCAATGCTGTAGCACAAAAAATAAATGATGAATTAAATAAAATGGAAAAACAAGGTGCTGTTAATTTAACTGCATTAAATCAAACTTTTCAGGAAAAAACGGAAGGGAAAATAGATGGTTATTTGGAAAAACACTTCAGCCCTTGGTATTATCGAAAGGAAATTAGAGGGCAATTTTTTAGTAATTTGAATAAACTCCGA
>CAILDT010000129.1 GCA_903833025.1 uncultured Bacteroidota bacterium
AACTTTAAACTGACAAGCAATGAACAAAATAATTGACACACTTTTGAAACTTGGAGTTATAACAACTCTTATAGTTGCAGCGACAACCCGACAACATTTGGGCTATTATAATTTTGTTCGTTGGGTAGTTGTAGCTTCATCAATATATTTTGCTTACACGGCATACAACAAGAAACAAATGGGACTTGTGATTTACTTTTCTGTTATCATTATTTTATTCAACCCTCTTAAACTATTTTGGTTTCAAAAAGACACTTGGCATATAATTGACTGGATAGTTTCAGTTATTACATTCGCAACAATATATTTTGATTGGACAATTGGTAATAAAATAACAAAGGATGATAATTAATAAACTTACTTACCAGGAGTTTGAAAGTGTTTTAAAACCAATAATTACACTTGAAAGTATTGAAAAGATATATATTAATGTATCCAAGGTATTTCACGTTCCCAACTATAACCTTCGTGAATCAGAAGATTCTGGAATTAAAACAGTTTATGAAGGATTTGAAATTGAAATTAGTCATATTAAATGGATTGATGACAACGATGTGGAACACGCAAGAATTAAATTTAAATTAGAAAAAAAGAAATCGTTAATAAGTAGTTTTATTAACCCATTCCTAATGATGAAAATAATTAGAGACATAAAGAAAATATTTAATAATGAAATTAGTGATGTTCGTTTAGATAAACTTTCTGCTCCTATGCTTAGTTCGGAAGAAGTTAGATTTGAAGCATTGTATCAAGCAAGTGCTTTTATTACCGACTGGGAAGAACAGCGCATACTATCACCAATCACAATTGCCAAAATAACAAAACACAATTCTTATGTATCACATATAATTGAATTTTTATTTACTCCTGAATGTTACGAAAGAAAGTTGGGTAAAACTATATTGAAAGAAAATTGGAGAGAAATATTTAAAAACTCCGCTCCTCTTTGGTTTTAAAAAATCACTCTATTTAAAATAAAGAAGCAATGAATTCAACAAAAACCAAATCCATTCCGTACGGAAGACAAACCATTACTGATGCAGATATTGAAGCTGTGGTGAAGGTTTTAAAATCCGATTTCCTTACTCAAGGACCCAACATTGCGGAATTTGAAAATAAATTTGCAGAATATGTAGGAGCAAAATATGCTGTTGCACTTGCCAATGGTACTGCGGCGTTGCATTTATGTGCAATGGCGTTGGGTGTAAATTCTTCGACAAGGGTAATTACTACGCCTATTACATTTGCTGCTTCTGCCAACTGTGTGCGCTATTGCGGAGGTGAGGTTTGGTTTGCGGATATTGACAGGGACACTTTTTTGTTGGATATTAATAAGGTGAGGGAGTTGTTGGAAAAACATCCCAAAGGGTATTTTTCGGGAATTATTCCTGTTGATTTTGCTGGTAATGCGGTGGATTTGGAGGCATACCGAAAGTTGGCGGATGAATTTGGTTGTTGGATTATTGAGGATGCTTGCCACGCGCCAGGTGGTTTTTTTATTGATAGTAATAATAAAGAACAGAAATGTGGGAATGGGGTTTTTGCTGATTTGGCGATATTTTCGTTTCATCCGGTAAAACACATTGCTACTGGTGAGGGTGGAATGATTACTACAAACAATAAAACGCTGTATGATAAATTAAATTTGCTCCGCACGCACGGTATTACGAAGGATGCGAGTAGGTTTAAAAATAGTGCTGATGAAATAGCACAGGGTGGCTGGTATTATGAAATGCAGGAGTTGGGCTATAATTATAGATTAACCGATTTTCAGGCGGCACTTGGTGTTTCGCAACTTGCGAGAGCGGATGAAAATTTGGCAAGAAGACGACAGCTTGCAAAACAATATGATGATGCTTTTGCAAGTACTTCCATTACCACTCCTGATAACACGACTGGAAATGCTTACCATTTATATGTGATACAAACCGAAGACAGATTGGGATTGTATAATCATTTGCGAGCAAATAATATTTTCGCACAGGTGCATTATGTGCCTTGTCATTTGATGCCTTATTATAAGGAGTTGGGTTTTAAGAAGGGAGATTTTCCGGTTGCGGAAAGATATTATGAACATTGTTTGAGTATTCCGATGTTTCATTCGTTGACGGATGAGGAGCAGAATTTTGTGGTGGAGTGTGTGTTGAATTATAAAGGATGACCTCACCCCTACCCCCTCTCCGAAGGAAAGGGGGTAGCTGTTGTGAAAAGGTGAGTATGCCGCAATTTGAATATCCTTTGTGTTAAGAGATTGCTTCGCGAAAAGCTCGCAATGACGTTAACTTTTAATAGATAACCGAATGTTACGAAGGAGGTCTATTGTTTCCCTTTCAACCATATTTTTTACCACTCTTACTATTTCTCGAGTAAAAAAAGCTATACTATATATTATAGTATTGTGATTTTTTATACTTTTGAAATCTTTTAAAAAT
>CAILDT010000130.1 GCA_903833025.1 uncultured Bacteroidota bacterium
ATAGAATCTCGCTTAAGTAACCTTAAAAAAAGAAAAGCGATGAATTTAATTTCACCGCTTTTCTTTTTATGCTTTTCAGAATCTTGCTTTAGAACTTAGCACGAATCTTACGTTTTTTACCTTTAGATTTTCTAAATATACTTCCATACTTAGATTTGTACAAACTGCTCTTTCCTCTAATTACGTAACTATAGTACAAGGACGTAGTAAGGTATGAATCTTTATGAGATGGGTCGCCACGCTTTTCTCCAGCACGTCCATATTGTCCAGGAGTAGCGGCTACATCAGTACCCACATTACCCAATTCGCCTCTTCGGTTAGCCATAGCTCTTGCTTCATCACTTGATAAGGTTGACGGGTCAACATATTCTCTACTGGCATCATCCAAATAATCTGTGAATGTTGTTCTCCAATTAAATTCCCAACCAATACGATGACGTTTGTTTATAGTGAATAAGAAACCAAGTCCAACAGGAATTGAAACATTGAATTTTCCATAGTTTACACCTTCAGTCTGTAATGGACGCAATGCAACCCAATTACCATTAGGGTCGTAACCTTTTGGATTGTAATAAAAACCACCAACTCCACCAAAAGCATACATTTTAAAATCATTTCTATAACGGTAAGTATGTCCTAAATCGGGCATTTCATAAAAGAAAACTTGTGCTGTTAACGCAAGTTCCAAAACATCGTCCCTAAAATTTAAGTTACGACCAACACGAGCAGGATTAGTTGACGCATTATCAGCACCAGTAATTCTTACCCAGTTAAAACCAAGTTGAGCTGAAATAAGAGAATTAAATTTATATCTCCCGAAAGCACCAGCTGTAAACTGTGTTTTCTCCATTTTAATATCCTTCACAAAATCCTTTCGAGTATCGTGCTTTCCACCCATTTCTCCAAGATAGTTGGAACCTCCTAACTGAAAACCTATGTCCCAGTTGTATTGAGCTACTCCAATAATAGGAGCAGTGAAAACGATTAGTATTAGTATTAATTTACGCATAGGTTATATATTTAGTATTATTATATTATTTTTAAACACGATGCAAAAAAAGATTTACCTTCGCAACGTTTGTACAAAATTAAATAAAAAAATAAGATGAACAACAAAATTGTAAAACTTTTTAATATTGATTATCCAATTATTCAAGCAGGTATGATTTGGTGCAGCGGGTGGAAACTTGCTTCCGCAGTTAGTAACGCTGGTGGCTTAGGATTAATTGGTAGTGGAAGTATGTATCCTGATGTTTTTCGAGAGCATATTATTAAATGTAAAAACGCTACTGATAAACCATTTGGTGTCAATGTTCCAATGCTTTACCCAGATATTGACAAACATATTGATATTATTATTTCCGAAGGAGTTAAAATTGTATTTACATCGGCTGGTAATCCTAAAACTTGGACAGGCATATTAAAGGAACACGGAATTACTGTTATACACGTTATTTCAAATGCTAAGTTCGCTAAAAAATCAGAGGATGCTGGTGTGGATGCAATAGTTGCAGAAGGTTTTGAAGCAGGGGGACATAATGGAAGAGAAGAAACAACAACTTTTTGTTTGATACCTTTAATAAAACAAACGGTAAATATTCCACTAATTGCAGCTGGTGGAATAGCCACTGGCAGGGGAATGTTAGCCGCTATGGCATTAGGAGCAGATGGTGTTCAAATAGGAAGCAGATTTGCTGCATCAACTGAATCTTCTGCAAACATTAATTTTAAAAATAAAATAATAGAAGCGAACGAAGGCGATACTAAATTAATGCTGAAACAGCTAACTCCTGTGCGTTTATTGAAAAATAAATTTTATGAGGAGATAGAAAAAGCTGAAATTAGAGGAGCTTCAATTGAAGAACTTTCAAAAATACTTGGTCGTGGTCGAGCAAAAAGAGGTATGTTTGACGGCGATTTAGAAGAGGGTGAATTGGAAATCGGTCAGGTATCTACTTTGATAAATGAAATAAAATCGGCAAAAGAAATTATTGATGAAATAATAACTGAATATCGGCTTGCAAAAAAAGAAATTCTTAGTAGTGATTTTTAAACAACAAAATATATGATAAAGTTCGAAAAATATAAATTAAACAATGGTTTACGGATAATTATACATCAAGATAAATCAACACCA
Organism: uncultured Bacteroidota bacterium; assembly: GCA_903833025.1. Lineage (GTDB taxonomy): Bacteria > Bacteroidota > Bacteroidia > 2-12-FULL-35-15 > 2-12-FULL-35-15 > 2-12-FULL-35-15. Next base: position 2,138 of record CAILDT010000130.1, read on the forward strand.
TTGGCTTGTTTAAATATTTTGTATGATGTTGGGGCAAGAGATGAAGATGCTGAACAGACTGGTTTTGCTCACTTGTTCGAACATTTGATGTTTGGAGGAAGCGTGAACGTGCCTAACTATGATGAGCCATTGCAGCGAGTGGGTGGGGAAAACAACGCATTTACTACCAATGATATTACCAATTATTATTTAACACTCCCTGCTAATAACTTAGAAACAGGGTTTTGGATAGAGAGTGATAGAATGTTGAGCCTTGCTTTTTCTGAAAAAAGCTTGGAAGTACAACGAAATGTGGTCATCGAAGAATTTAAACAACGTTATCTTAATCAGCCGTATGGAGATGTATGGTTGCTATTGCGACCTCTTGCTTATAAAGTTCATCCCTATAAGTGGGATACCATAGGCAAAGAAATTTCGCATATTGAAAATGCAAAAATGGATGACGTGAAAAACTTTTTTAAAAAGTTTTATACGCCAAGTAATGCTATTATGGTGGTTGCTGGCAATGTTGAATTTGAAAATGTGAAAGAACTTGCTGAAAGATGGTTTGCTCCTATTCCTGATAATGGAAAAAATAAAAGGAATTTGCCGAAAGAACCTCAACAAACGGAGGATCGAAGTTTAACCGTGGAACGCGATGTTCCTTTAAATGCAATATATAAGGTCTACCATATGTGTGCCCGAAAGGATAAAGAATATTATGCTGTTGATTTGCTTTCCGATATTTTGTCTCAAGGCAATTCTTCTCGCTTTCACAATGAACTTATAAAGGACAAAAAACTATTTAGCGAAATTCACGCATTCGTGATGGGCGATATGGATAAAGGTTTATTTGCTGTTTCAGGAAAATTATCAGATGGCGTAACAATGGAGCAAGCTGATGATGCAATTAATAGTGTGATTGAAAAATTTAAAAACGAATTGGTAAGTGCTGACGAATTAACTAAAGTGAAAAATAAAACCGAAGCCTCTCACGTGTTCGGTGAAGTGGATGTGTTAAATAAAGCCACAAACATTGCCATTGCTGAATTGATGGGCGATGCTGAAATTGTAAATCAAGAAACAACAAAATATTTGGCAGTTACTGCGGAAGAAATGAAAGAACAAGCAAATATCATTTTTAAGAAAGAAAATTGTAGCACATTATTTTACAAAAAGAAAAATAATTAATTCACCCCGTCACCATATTATACTAAAAGGTATATCCAACCCGTCTAAAAGTTATATTTTGTATTTTCGCGGCTTAAAATGAAAAAAGTAGCATTTCATACGTTAGGTTGCAAATTAAATTTCTCTGAAACAAGCACTATTGCTCGTTTGTTTGAAGAGCAAGGGTATTTAAAAGTTGATTTTAATCAATCTTCTGATATTTATGTTATTAACACGTGCTCGGTTACGGCTAATGCTGATAAGGAGTGTAAGCAAATAGTGAAGGGTGCTTTAGCAATTTCACCTGATGCGTATATTGTAGTGGTGGGGTGTTATGCACAGTTGAAGCCAGAAGAGATTGCAAATATTGATGGTGTGGATTTGGTGCTCGGTGCATCAGAGAAGTTCAAACTAATAAACTATCTAAACGATTTAACAAAAAAATCGAAAGCCGAAGTATATAGTTGTGAGATAGAAGAAGCCAATTTTTTTGTTGATGCCTATTCCTTTGGTGATAGAACGCGAGTGTTTTTGAAGGTTCAGGATGGGTGTGATTATAATTGTTCGTTCTGTACTATCCCTTTAGCTAGGGGCAATAGCCGAAGTGATAATATTGAAAACGTGTTGCGCAATGCGAATAAAATAGCCAAGGAAGATGTAAAAGAAATTGTGCTGACTGGTGTTAATTTAGGAGATTTTGGTGGTAAACAGAAAGTGGAGAGTAAAGAGTTAGGATTAAATACTCACTATTCGTTTTTTGATTTGGTGAAGGAACTTGATAAAGTTGAGAGAATAGAGCGTTTCAGAATCTCTTCCATCGAACCTAATTTATTAAAAGATGAGATTATTAAATTTGTTTCTCAATCCGAAAAATTTGTTCCTCATTTTCATATTCCTCTACAATCTGGTAGCAATAAGGTGTTGAAGATGATGCGCAGAAGATATCTGCGTGAATTATATTCGGAGCGAGTTGCTTTAATAAAATCGTTGATGCCACATTGTTGTATCGGGGTAGATATAATAGTTGGTTTTCC
>CAILDT010000131.1 GCA_903833025.1 uncultured Bacteroidota bacterium
GGCTCACGGAAATTAAACTCCTAAAAGATGAAAAATTTAATTTCGCATTGATGACCGTTATTGGTGGCGCAACGCATAAAGTTGCAAATATGTTGCAACGGAAGTTAAGACGAATATTCAAAAAGTATAAATTAATTTGCTGGGACAATTTACTTCAATTGATTTTATGGGAGCTATTAGATAACGATGATTTGGATATTGAAGTTATATAAAATCAGCGTTTTATATTAATAGTTTTTATTAGTTTTGCTGTTATATAACACCAACCATTATTTATAATTTAAACCAACCCGAAAATGAAAAACAATTCACAACAAAAAAAACAATTTGTAAAATACAGTACAGTAACACTAATAGTAACTGTTTTTTTATTAACCACATCAAGCAAAATAATTGCACAGAAAAAAGAAAAGCTACTTGGCGAAAAACAATTTGATGTAGAAATGACCGAGCAAGGAAAGAAAAAAACTCCCGAACCTGCCAAAGACCAACTGCTATTTAGAGGAGAAAAGATAAACTCAACTTTTATGATGAAACAGTTTACCTTCACCGGCAGTACTTATACCGCCACTGTAGATTCCTCTTCGGGCACACCGGTTATTACTTTTGTATCCGATTCGAAAAACGCAGATGGAGATAAACTAAAATGGAACGGAACTGTTACCGCCGAATCAATTGAAGGAACTGCTGTAATAACTGATAAAAAAGGGAAAAGTAAAGCAGAATATGCCTTTACCGGAAAGCAGAAAAAATTCAAAGGTAAATAAAAGAACTTCTTTTTTATTATAAACCACCACAAGTATTGCGCAATTACTTACTTTTGCCATATAAATTAAGAATATGCGAAGAGTTATAAGTATAGTAATTTTGTTTTTGCCTATTGTGATGTTTGCACAAGGCGATAAAACAGGAAATCCAAATGGCTATAATAAGTTTTATTATGATAACGGAAAAGTTTCCAGCGAAGGAACTATGCGCGATGGCAAGCCAGACGGGTATTGGAAAACATATTCGGAAACTGGTGTTATAAAATCGGAAGGAAACAGAAAAAACTTTTTGCTCGATAGTATTTGGAAATTTTATAACGAAAAAGGAAAACTTGCCTTGGAATACACCTATAAAGAAGGGAAGAAAAATGGATTGCGGAAAACGTATGATACAAAAGATAATTATTTAATTACTTCCGAAAACTTTGTGAACGACGTTAAACAAGGTAACACCATTACTTATTATAAAAACGGTGCAGTAAAACAAACCATCCCTTTTGTGGACGGGAAAGAAGAAGGTGCAGGGTTTGAATACGCACCCGACAGTACTATTATTACACTCACAAAATATAAAATGGGATTTGTGCAGGGCGAAGAAAAAATAAACCGCCGAGATGCCGATAGCTTGAAACAAGGCGTTTGGCGGCATTTTTATCCCACAGGTATTACAAAGGATGAAGTAACATTCAGCGATAATAAAATGAACGGCTACCTGAAAGAGTACAATACAAAGGGTAGTTTGATAAAAACAACAAAATATAAAAACGGAGAAGAAATAAAAAATGCCCCCGAACTTGCGAAGCTAGATGTACGAACAGAATATTATCCGGGAGGAAATGTAAAATTTGTAGGAACATATAAAGATGGCGTAGCAATGGGCATTCAGCGAGAGTTTTCGCCAGAAGGAAAAGTAACAGGCGCGAAAGTGTATGCTGACGGGGTGCTTACAGGTGAAGGGATATTAGATACCGTTGGCAGGCAGCAAGGACCTTGGAAAGAGTACCACCCCAACGGACAAATAAAAGCGCAAGGCGAATTTATGAATAGCAAACGAATAGGCGAATGGGTATTTTATTATCCCAACGGAAAAATAGAACAGAAAGGAAAGTATGATAAAAAGGGCAAAGCACAAGGTGTTTGGAAATGGTATTACGAAACAGGAAATTTATGGAGAGAAGAAAATTATAGAAACGATGTGCGTGATGGCGTGATGACAGATTATGAAGATGTGGCAGCCGACAGTGCAAAAATAATTACCAAAGGCGAATGGGTGGATGGACAAAAAGAAGGACCTTGGATGCTGGAGTTACCCGATTATAAAGAAGAAGGAAATTATAAAGCGGATAATAGAGATGGGGAATGGAAAGAATATTATACAACTACAGGTAAGTTAAGGTTTAAAGGAAAATTTGTGGATGGTGCGCCCGAAGGAGAACACACATTTTATTATCCGAACGGAAAAGAAAAACAATCGGGAAAGTTCGCTGGAGGCAGCAAAGAGGGGGATTGGAAATTTTATGATGAGTCGGGCTATTTGTTTTTAACCATATTATTTAACAACGATATAGAAATAAAATTTGATGGAATAAAGGTGATTCCTGAAACCATAACATCAGAACCGAGTATAAAGTAATATAAAACTCTGATGAATGCCACTGAAAAAAAATAATCAACCATCTTCTGCTGTAAAATCTATAAATTCGGAATGGGATTCGTTTTTACAATATACGGATAACATTATTTTGTTTGTAAATAAACAAGGTATCATCTTAAACGCAAGTGATGCGTTGCAAAAAAAAGAAGAGATGATTGGGAAATCTGCTTACGAATTTTTTTCGCAGGAATCCGAAAAGAAAATAAAAAAAGCCATAAGTGCAGTAACAAAAACCACAAAGCCACAAAAATTTGAATTGATTAGTTGGGGCGATGATAAAGGATTAATTTATTATTCTGCAACAGCTATACCTTATACACAAAACAAAAAAACAGAGGCAGTAATAATTCACGCAATTGATATAACTGAAAAGATAGCTGCAAAAGATGCTTTAGAAAAGAGTGAAGAGAAATTTAGGAAATTATCCGATTCAGCATTTGAAGGCATTGCAATTCATCAAAACGGCAAAGTGATGGAGGTAAATAAAACAGCTTGCATAATGTTTGGGTATAAAGAAAAAGAAATAATAGGAAGAAGCATAGCCGATTTTGTTCACCCAAATTATTTGAAAACAGTTCAGGAAAGAATACAAAACGAAGACCCATCTCCCTACGAAATTATAATGTTACGAAAAGGAAATGTTGAATTCTGGGTTGAATTGTTAGGCAATCAAATAATATATAACGGTTTTCCAGCAAGGGTTGCTGCTATGCGTGATATTACTACGCAAAAAGAATCGGAGAACAAAATATCAGAAAGCGAAAGGAAGTTTTCTGTTTTATCCAACAATTTTCCTGGTATAGCTTATCGTTGTTTGTTAGATGATAACCTTACGATGCAGTTTTTGAGTGATGGATTTCTTAAACTTACTGGTTACACCCCTAAAGACTTTATAAATAACAATAAATTTGCGTTTAATGATATTATTCATCCTGATGATAGAGGAAATAAAAATTTAAAAAAAGCATTAAAAGGGAAAAAATTATATGAGTTGGAATACCGCATCGTAACAGCTGATAAAGAAATAAAATGGGTTTGGGAAAAAGGGCAAGGTGTTTTTGATAAAGATGGGAAACTATTATTTTTAGAAGGTTTTATTGCTGATATTAATGACAAAAAACATTATGAACTCGAATTAAAAAACAGTAGAGAAAACTATAAAAGTTTAATAGACAATTCGCCTGATGGCATTATTATATATGTAGAAGGCAGAGTTAAATTTGCAAATAAAACAGCACTTGCAATGCTAGAGGCAAATGAACAACAAGTTATTTCTAATTCCGATACATTTTATTTATTACCCGAATACCACCAGTTTGCTTCCACCCGAATGGAAAGTTTACATAAAGGAGAAAGCGTGCCTTACGCGGAATGTAAAATGAAAACTGCAAAAGGAAAAATAATAGAAGTAGAATCGAAACCTACTTTAGTAACTTATAATGGTGAGGATGCTACACTTGTGGTGATGCACGATACGCAACCAAAAAAGCAATTATTCAAAGAGCAATTGAGAGCACAGATTGCCGAAGAAACAAATGAAAAGCTGCAACAGCAAATAACGGAACGGAAAAAAGCAGAACGGATTTTACAAAGCAATCAAAAATATACACGCTTGCTTATAGAAAGTTCCCTTGATATGATTTGCGCAACAGATATCGATGGAAATATTACCGAATTTAATTTGGCTGCACAACAAACATTTGGATATAAACCTGAAGAAGTATTAGGAAAACACGTTAGTATATTATATTCAAACCATACGGAAAGAACATATATAACAGAGCAAGAATTATTGGAAAGAGAAATATATGTTGGTGAAGTTCTTAATGTAAAAAAGAATGGCAAAAAATTTATTTCTTTTCTTTCTGCTTCAGTACTGAAGAATGAAGAAGGTGAAATTGTTGGTGCAATGGGTGTTTCGCGAGATATTTCAGAATCAAAAAAAGCGGAACAGGAATTAAGAGATAGCGAAGAACGTTATCGTGCCATATATAATCAGGCATATATTGGTATAGCAAAAATAAGTTTGCAAGGGCAATTTTTACAAGTAAACGAACAGTTATGTTCCATTCTTGGATATACAAATGAAGAACTTTGTCAAAAAGTATTTATAGATATTACCGCTCCCGAAGATATGAAACTGACAATAAATTTTTGGGATAAATTTTTAAAAGGAGAAATTGAAAAGGCGACGATAGAAAAAAAATATTTGCACAAAAGTGGCAAAATTATTTATACAAATCTTACCATTTCAATGGTGAAAGATAGCAAAGGGAATCTTTCACATTTTATTTCTGTTTTTCAGGATATTACAGAGCGAAGAAAAGCAGAAAAAGAACAACACGCACAAGCCGCCAAGCTAAACGCAGTATTTGAAGCTGGTTCGCATCTTGTGTGGACTACAGATAAAGATTTTTGTTTGACATCTTTTAATAAAAATTTCAAAAATTTTATTCAGCAGCAATATAAGGTTCCTGTTTCTGTTGGAACTTCGATGATAAAAGGTGCAATCGTTTCTACCGATGAATATAATGATTTTTGGAAAAAGAAAAACAAAGCAGCTTTGTCTGGTATTCCCCAGTATTTTGAAACAAACCTAGTTGATGATTCTGGAAATGATGTTTGGTATGAAATTTTTTTAAATCCCATTTATGATGAAAATCAAAAAATTGTTGAAGTATCAGGAATAGGACACGACATAACTGAAAAAATACTAGCAGACGAGAAAATTCGTCAATCATTGAAAGAAAAAGAAGTTTTACTGAAGGAAGTGCATCACAGAGTGAAAAATAATTTGCAAGTAATTTCAAGCATTTTGAATTTGCAATCATCTTATGTAAAAGACCAAAACACACTAAATATACTTCGGGAGAGCCAAAACCGAATAAAATCTATGGCTTTTATTCACGAAAGTTTGTACCAAACAAAAGACTTTTCAAACATAAATTTTTCGGAATATGTCGTAAATCTTTCGCAAAATTTAATTCATACATATTCCAATTCATTCAATGAAATAAAATTAAAACTCGATGTTCAAACTATTTTTCTTAATTTAGACCTTGCAATTCCGTCAGGGTTGATAATAAATGAAATTGTTTCTAATGCAATAAAGTATGCATTCGTTGATAATAATGAAGAAAACACGATATCAATAGTAATGCATCCGCAAGGAGATAATTTAAAATTAATAATAGAAGACAATGGAATTGGGTTACCCGAGCATATTGATTTTAGAAATACGGAATCCTTAGGGTTGCAATTAGTTATAACATTGATAGACCAATTAAACGGAAACATACAAATAGATAATACAAAAGGAACGAAATACACAATCATTTTTAAACTAAACCAAACAAAAAACAGAATATAAATTATGTCAAAATCAAACATTCTTATTGTTGAAGACGAGAGCATTGTTGCCAAAGATATTCAACACAGCTTAAAAAAATTAGGTTACACCGTTGTAGAAATTTGTTCGAACGGGGAAGATGCAATTAGAATTGCAGAAGAATTAAAACCTAATTTAGTATTAATGGATATAATGCTGAAAGGCGATATGAGCGGGATTGAAGCCGCGTCTATAATTCGAGAAAAGTATAATATTCCTATTATTTACCTTACTGCTTATGCTGATGAAAGTACATTAAGCAAAGCAAAAGTTTCTGAACCTTATGGGTATATCATTAAACCATTCAAGGAAATTGATTTGCATACTTCCATTGAAATGGCAATATATAAACACGAAAAAGAAACTGATTTAAAAAAAGAAAGAGATTTTTTATATTCAATAGTTGAGAATAAAGAATCGAAAGATATGATTTTTGTAAAATTAAATTCGCGATTAGTAAAAGTTAATACCTCGGATATTTATTTTGTGGAAGCATTAAAAGATTATGTTGTTATTAATACAATGACTGCCCGATACACAATTCATTCAACTATGAAAGAGATTGAAAAGAAATTATCTTCTTCTGA
>CAILDT010000132.1 GCA_903833025.1 uncultured Bacteroidota bacterium
CAACACGTGTAGAATCATTGCTGTGATTGTTGTTTTACCGTGACTACCGCCAACTACCACTCTTATTTTATCTTTTGTTTGTTCGTATATATATTCAGGGTAGGAATATATTTTCACTCCCAATTGCTGTGCTTTTATTAATTCTGGGTTATCGGCACGTGAGTGCATACCAAGTATTACGGCATCCAACTCTTTATTAATATTATTTACATCCCAGCCAATTGTTGCAGGAAGTAAATTATATTTCGCTAAACGGCTTTTGGATGGCTCTAGTATTTCATCGTCAGAACCTGTAACTACAAATCCTTTTTTGTGCATCGCAATTGCCATATTGTGCATTGCACTGCCGCCGATAGCTATGAGATGAACTTTCATTTTACTTCTTTACTAATCAATTTCAACAATGCTTTTGCATCTGCTTCATCCAACTGAATTCCGAATTTTATTTCTCTGCCGTTATAATCAAAAGCTAATTTTTCGCCTGCTATTACCCAATAGGAATTATTTATGTTTTCGAAAAACGAATTCTCTTTTGGCACCACCAATCTTAATTCTTTTATAAAATCAAATTGATACTCCTTTACTTTCCCTTTTCCTGCGCGGTCTCTTTTATATAAAAAGCTGCCATTGCGAAGTTTTATTTTCTCTACTCCAAACTTTCTCCACATATATGCTTTAAATATTTTGTATTCGAAATAAGCCCAAAAAGCCATCCAGACAAGTAGTGCAAGTTTGGTATCACGGTCGGGGATGAGGAGGTATTGCGAAAAAACAATGATGCCACTTAGCGACCACAGTGCAAGATAGATGGTGAGTAAAATGTTTTTTGCTTTTTCTTTTAGGGAGATAATAACAATACTTATTTCATTTTCTTTTCTCTTTATGCTTATTCTTTTACCGATATATTCCATCCTTTATTAAATAATTTGAGCAGCAAAATTATCAATTAATTCTAACTTTGCGCTTCGGCAAATTAATAGATAATGAAAAAGAAAGAAGAAAACGAATTAGGTTTTGGTAGTAAAACATCAGCACAGAAATCGCGATTAATAAATAAAGACGGTAGCTTTAATATTAACCGGATTGAAGAATCGAGATTTGGTTCTACCAGTATTTATCACGCATTGATAAGGATGAGCTGGCGAAAGTTTAACTGTATTGTATTTATTTATTTCGCTGTTATCAATTTAATTTTTGCTTGTTTATATTATTTTGCGGGGATGGATGGATTAAAAGGTTGGGAAGCTCATTCGGAAACAGATAAGTTTCTGGAAGCATTTTTCTTCAGTACACAAACGTTTAGCACAGTAGGTTTTGGGCGTATAAGTCCAGGTACTAATTTAACAAGCAGTATTGCCGCCATTGAATCATTGGTGGGTTTATTAGGTTTGGCATTGGCTACAGGTTTGCTTTACGGGCGGTTTTCGCGCCCTGTTGCCCGTATTATTTTCAGTAAAAATGCTATCATCGCTCCTTTTAAAGAAGGTACTGCTTTTCAATTTCGACTTGCAAACAAAATGCGAAACAGCCAGATAACGGATATGAGCTGTAGAGTTACTGTTGCTAAACTGGAAGATGAGAATGGTGTTAAAATAAGGCGATTCCGCCCGCTGGAACTGGAACTTAAAAACATTATTTTCTTTCCAATGACTTGGACTATCAATCATCCAATAAACGAAGATAGTCCGCTTTGGGGGATGACTGCTGCTGATATGGTGGAAGCTGATATGGAATTTTTGGTAATGTTGAGTGGGTTTGATGATACTTTTTCGCAGACCGTAAATGTTCGGCATTCTTTTACTCACGAAGAATTAATTTATGGCGCTAAATTTATCTCAGTTTTTGGAACAA
>CAILDT010000133.1 GCA_903833025.1 uncultured Bacteroidota bacterium
AACCTTATAAAATTGAAAATGATTAACTATATAAAAATTACACAATATAGTTAATAATGGATAAAATGAACAAGACTCAATTATTAGAAAAATGCAAAGAGCTTGGTATTATAAAATGTAATTCAAAGAATAAAACGCAACTGATAGAGCTTATACAGGTACATGAAAAAATGCAGGTGCAATTGCAGGTACATGAAGAAATGCAGGTACATGAAAAAATGCAGCAGCCGCAGCCACTAGAAAAACAGCAGTCACCGCTAAATGTAATTGATTTATTTTGCGGTTGTGGCGGCATGTCAAAAGGGTTGACTGATGCAGGGCTAAATATAATTGCCGGTATTGATATTTGGGACAAAGCCGTCGCAAGTTATAATAAAAATTATCAGCATAAAGCTTATTGCGAAGATTTAACGCAATTGCCGCCGGAGAAATTCAACGAGTTGTATAATAAAGAAAATAAACCGATTGATTTACTCGTCGGCGGCCCGCCTTGTCAAAGTTTTAGCATTGCGGGCAAGCGAGACAAAAATGATCCGCGCAATGCTTTATTCATGGAATATGTCAAATATCTCAATTATTTCAATCCGAAAGCCTTTATTATGGAAAATGTGATTGGAATGCTGTCCAAGAAAACGGCCAATGGTGAAAATGTTATCGACATTATTATGGAACAATTGAGTAAAAATTATAATTGTATTATCAACAAATTATACGCAAGTGATTTCGAAGTTCCGCAGAATAGACGACGTACGATCATTATCGGTATTCGGAAAGATTTAAATATTATTCCTCTTGCGCCAGTGCCTGTTATCAAAACGGTTGCGCAGCGTATACCCGTGAAAAGTATTTTATTACCCAAAGAGGAGGTTGATGCGTCGCATTTCTTGAGTGCAAGAGCTATCCAAGGCATCATCAATAAAAAAGAGAAATCGAAAGCCCGTGGCGCTGGATTCGGCGCTCAATTCTTAGACCTTGATAAGCCGTCTTATACGATTCCGGCGCGCTATTGGAAAGACGGTTATGATGCGCTAGTTAAATACAATGATACAGAAATTCGGCGGTTGACTATTACGGAGCTTAAAAGAATCCAGAGTTTCCCCGATGATTATGTTATAAATGGATCAAAAAAAGATATTATTATGCAGATTGGTAATGCGGTGGCGTGTCGGTTCGCGTATCATCTAGGTATATACATAAATAGTACCTTGTAAAACTTGTACCTTGTACCTTGTAAAAACTTAGTACCTTGTAAAACCTATCTAGTACTCTGCAATAATAAGCGACTCCCAGTAATTATTGCCTGCGCGAAACACGTGCCGTCCGCGGCCGGTTAATTTGGAATAGCCATCGTGGTAAATGATGCCTTTTCTAATTTGGTCAATAAACATATCGAATGTAATCGGCAAGCCAAAGCATATTTTAATAAATTTATTATTGCTTTTCACGCATTTGAACCAGCCTTTTTTATTAAATTTATTTTCAATGCTTTTTCTAAGTGATTCTGCCTGCCATCGCATAATAACGTGCGAGGGGACTGCCGACAAACCTATTTCGTGTTTATTTATTCGCGTATCCTGTTCATAATCATAGACGATCGTGACATCATTATTCTCCTCGACGATCATTTTTTGGCCCAAGGGATTGTATTTATTAACTGACCAGCCGCCGATCGTTGCCTTTTCCGACATTTTTGCGCTAGCATATTTCGCCCAGTACTCTTTTTTTGCGGCTGCATCTCTCGTCTTGATGGGCTGGCCGTTCAGATATTTTTCGTCAGGCGCTTTGTCGATAAATGTTGTCTTTTCTAGACCGGTTTTCATTTCATAGCCATTTATATCCGGCTCATTCTTGGCATTATGTTTGATTC
>CAILDT010000134.1 GCA_903833025.1 uncultured Bacteroidota bacterium
TAAAACGATTTGTACCAGGTCATAGATTATACAAGTATGGCGAATTACTTCGCGATGTAAATAAAACGGAAAAAAAGCACGAGCCGATAAATCAAGAAGTGAAACAATTTTTAATAAATTATTATAAGCCCTTTAATGATGAATTAGGGGCAATGATAGGTAAGGATTTATCTGCTTGGAATAGCTAAAAAATGGAATACGAAATAAAACCAAAGAATAAGTTAACGCTTGGTATTGATGAGTTGATTCAGTATCGAGAGTTGTTTTATTTTTTTACTTGGCGTGATATAAAAGTAAAATACAAGCAGACTTTTTTGGGGTTTGCTTGGGCTATTATTCAGCCACTTGCAATGACTTTACTTCTTTCTGTTACTTTAGGTAAAATAATCTCAACAGCAGGAATGCTTCCTATCCCTTACCCATTATTTGCGTTGAGCGGGTTACTAATTTGGAATATTTTTTCGTCTGGCTTATCAAATGCGGGAAATAGTATGGTAAGTAATGCTAATATTATAAAAAAAATTTATTTCCCTAGACTTATTATTCCTGTTTCTGCAGTATTGGTTTCGTTGTTCGACTTTATTATGGCATTTGTAATTTTTATTGGAATGTTATTTTATTACCATAATGAGGTATCCATTAATATACTACAGTTTCTTTTGCTTTTGCCTTTAAGTGTTTTGTTAACTTGTATTTCCACTTTCGGCTTAGGTTCACTGTTAGCCGCATTAAATATTAAATACAGAGATTTTAGATACGTCATACCTTTTTTTGTTCAAGCTTTATTGTTTGTTACTCCTGTTATCTATCCAATTTCACTAATTAGTAATAGTTCAATAAAATTTATTTTTGCAATAAACCCAATGTATGCTCCAATTGAGTTGTTTCGTCATTCAATTATTCAGCAGCATCTTAATTTTCATTTGTTAATTATCAGTTTATTCTCCTCAATTTTGTTTTTTGTTATAGGATTGTTTTATTTTAGAAAAACAGAATTCTATTTTGCTGATTTGGCATAGATGAAACCGATTTTGGAAATACATAATATTTCAAAGAAATTTCGGATCCGACACGAAACTCAAACCTATTTAAGCATTCGCGATTCTATTTCATCCATATTTAAGGCGTCAGGTACTACAAGCGAAGAGTTTTATGCTTTGAATGATGTTTCGTTTAATATTTATCCCGGGGAAAGTATAGGGATAATAGGAAAAAATGGAGCTGGAAAATCTACATTGCTCAAAATACTTTCAAAAATCACTCCACCTACTTCTGGTAAAATAATTTCAAGAGGGAGAATTGCAAGTTTATTGGAAGTAGGAACGGGATTTCATTCTGAACTTTCGGGAAGAGAAAATATATTTTTGAATGGTTCTATTTTAGGAATGAAACGAAAAGAAATACAATCTAAATTTGACGAGATAGTTGATTTTTCAGGGGTAGAAAATTTTCTAGATACACCTTTAAAACATTACAGCAGCGGTATGCAACTTAGGTTGGCATTTGCCGTTTCAGCATTTTTGGAGCCAGAAATTTTAGTTATAGATGAAGTACTTGCTGTTGGTGATGCTGAATTTCAAAAAAAATGTATGGGAAAAATGGGAGACATTAGCAAGAGTGGTAGAACAGTGCTATTTGTTAGTCACAATATGGGGTATATCCAAGAAATATGCTCAAAATCAATACAATTGGCGGCAGGAAAGGTAGTAGAAATAAACGAGAGTTCAATTGTGATTCACAATTACCTGCAACAATTCAAAGAAAAGCAGAACCTTGAGACAAACAACTTGAAAGATGAAATAGTAACATTAAGCGATTACAAAATAGTGGACGCTAATAATGTACCCATTCAAAATTCTAAGGTATCTCAAAAGGTAGGTGTAAAAATAACTTATGAAATAGAAATGGATGGTTATCAAGTAATACCCAACATTGATATATGGAGCGAAAAGAATGAATATATTCTTTCTTCTTGGTATAATAATGAAAATGCGGAAACTTTAAAAGGAATTTATATTTGTACTATTTGGATTGATGAAAATATATTGAATGACGA
>CAILDT010000135.1 GCA_903833025.1 uncultured Bacteroidota bacterium
GGGGATGTGGGTTTCTTTGGCATAAACGCCCGAACTAAAATGATGGATAATTTCTCCAGGTTCTAGTTTTTTAGCTAATTTCGTAAAATCAATTGGTTTGCTCATGTTAAACCTTAACAGTTTGTGCTGCTTGATACGCTGCAATGACTTCTGGTGTATGCACCGTAGCGCAAATAGCTTGCACCTTGGCTTCTTCTGCGCTGTAGTCATCCCCAGGCTTAAAGTAATTACCTTTGACGTTCTCGGCAAAGGGTTGACCATCTTCCGTAACAGTCACCACATAGCGCACTGCAACTGTGTGGTCTGCCATTACTTCAATTCGGTCTACAACGGTTTGTTTATCAAACATGATTAGCAATCCTCAGCGCCATCAAATTCTGGCAATGTTTTCAAATGCTCATAGGCTTGAGCAATAAAATTTTTATTCCCCATACTTGGCTTAAATCCGTAGTTTTTTGCCTGCACGGGTAATTTTTGGTCATTTTTTTCACTGTAAATAATTACTGTTATTTCAACAGTGTTTTTATTTCCAGAAACTGTATCAACCTTAATATATGCGTTGCTTAGACTCGCTGCGGAATCAAATCCATTTGGAGTAAATTCAATGTTTTTTCTAAGTGCCATGATCGCTTCCTTTAAAATTACTGGATGTCAAAAGTTACTTGGCCCCAAACATACGTTTTGTTTGTGCTGCTCTGCCAAGCTGTACTTGCAATGTCTTTAGACAAAATAATATAATTTGAGTTGGGTAAAACAGTTAACTGTCCTACGCCACCAGTTCCAGTTTCGTTATCCCAGTAACCAAATGGAACAGCAGTTCTTGAAAAAGAATATTTTGCATTTGGAACGCTAATCTGCAATTGTGTTGGTGTCCCCGTAACGGTGGTTGTTATGATGTAAAAATTAACCGTCATTGTTTTGTTAATGATCTGGTATTGATAAGTTAAAACATCCCCAGACTCCACTACCCAAGTTCCAGAATTTGAGGTGAAATTACCCGCGCTAAACGCTGGCGAACTATACTGCTGAATTATGTTACTGCTTAATGTTCCTTCAATGGTTGGAACCAAACTGTTATTTGCCCAAGCCGTGTAAGTTGTAAAAAGCGGGTTTGATTGCAAAATAGGAGGCGGGGAAGATGATGAAAAATAATTTCCAAACAATCCAAGTCCTGTACCAGAACCTGCATAATTAATTCCTGCCGTTGCATAATTTTCTATGTGATTCCCAACAATAGATAAACTTCTACTAGATGAACCATCAATATAAATTCCATTTGTTGTATCTTCTAGCACACAACCATTGACGGTAATTCCAACGGGATAATTTAAATATATTCCGCTTCCTCCAGTCGTTGGATCAGTACCTCGAATTGTTCCTATTGAACAAGCTAAAATACTTGTGCTAGTTGGAGCACCATTTGCACCGCCATCTCCGCTAATACTTAAACCATTTTTTGCACATTGCGTTATATGCAAAGTTTGAAAAGTTGAATACCCCAACTTGTAAAAAAACGCTCCAAATCCAAAAGAATTATACAAAGTGCAATTTTGCATAATCACATAAGCACCGCCAAAAAATTTAACCAATGCGCCAATGCTAGATATGTCTGTAACGGTGTTTGGATTTGTTCCTACGCCATTCCAATTCCCAACCAAATACAAGTCTCTTAAAGTGCATCCCCCTCCAGTACCCCAAACAGTACTAATGTTACCACCATTAATAAATAAAGAATCATTGGTATTTGACCCAGACAAAATTAGTTTTGAACCCGTAGTTGCGCCAAAAGTTGATGGCTCACCAAAAACTGTTTTATCCTTGATGTTTATACCGCCGTCAATGCTGTATGTTCCAGCGGGAATATAAACAGAATTACTTGCTGCAAGAGCAGCAACCAACGCCGTTTTATTTTGCGCTGCTGTTGCTGTTGTGCTTGCGCCATAGTCAAGAAAATTGACGGCAGCGCCGTTAATAATTGAGTAAGAAACTTTTGTTAATGTCATGATTAATCCATTTAAGAAATAAAATACGTTCCGGCAATTTCAACGCCGCCAGCGCTAAGAGATGCGTTTGTTATTCCTAAGTTGTAATTTGACGCAGGAAAAAGGTTTATGGTGGTTGCCCCAGAATTTACTTGACCGCCAAGAGCAGTGCCGGAACCAGAAGAGACTGAAAGTGAAGCAAAACCGTTTGTTACGTTTGTAAACGGAAGGCCAGCAAGTGCTGCACTTGCCGCACTAGCAGTAACAGGCCAAACCATATAAACAACAATATGCACTGCCCTGCCTACACGGGTGTATTTTGCATATCGAATATCAAATGTTAACCCCGCGCCACTGTTGTCAGTTGGCGTCCAATTGCCTTCCTCATACCAGTTCAGCAGTTGACTAGTCTTACCTGCTGCGGGAGTGTTAGCGGTAAAGTTAATGCCTGTAGCTGCTGTGCTTGGAATTATATTATCTGTTGTAGTAATAGTTCCTTGTACTTCAAATCCATTAGTTGTGTATAACTTTATGGCGTCTGATGTTCCACCATCAACAACGCTTTTTGTGCCCAAAAACCCTTTACTTGACCCATTTTTGTTAAACCTAATGAGAGGCCCATAGTTTGTAGCGGAGCTTCCGCTTAAGGTTAAATCAGCATTAGTTACACCTGTACCGCCTTGACCTGAAGTTATTACTCCTGAAGATTGAAGACTAGATACATTAACTGACCTTCCAGCAGTCAGATTAGCAATAGTTACGCTGACTGTAGCGCTGGACTGCACCAACGGCACAAGCTCAGTACCTGCAAGCGGAGTTGTCGCTAATGTAAGCGCACTTATTTTTTTGTTGGTCATGCAATCATCCGAGAAATTTCATTCCATTGCCCAGAATTTAAATATACCATGGTAATAATTGACTCGGCTGTAGGTGTAACATTTGTATGCCCAGCCAGTACAAAATTTACACTATACACAAGAGTAGTTCGAGCGTCACCAAAACGAATATTAATAATTTGCCCAACAATGCCATTAAAAAATGTAATGTTTTGCGGAGAAGAATTGGATATTGTTACAAAAGAATAATTGCTTAAGTCTGGAGTAGCCCCAGCATTTGTTAATGTATTAGTAGTATTTAGCAGTTTTGCTTTACTTACATATAACGAACCTAAAATATTTTTGTCTAAATCTTGCGCAGTTATTTGCACATAGTTAACTGAGCATCCTCTATGTATTGCATTTGTAGCTGCGTTAACGCCCGTAATTCCGTACCCAGTGTTAAATCCCACGCCATCAATAATATTGACCATGATAGACGCAGAATACGCAGCGGTTACGCTTATGTTACCGCCTGAAAATCCACCAAATATTTGGACTGGTTGCTGACAGTTTAATAAAAATCCAGCGCCATTATTTTGTAAAATTGGGTTTATAAAGGTAATCGGGTTATAAGTTTTAACATTAGACGCGCCTTCTTGTTTAAAAAACACAACTGGTGTTTGTTCGGTATAAGCATTTGTTACCATAAAAGATTGGCACGTTGAATCAACTGAAATTGCCGCTTGTGTGTAGTCATAAAACTCACAATCGTACAAATTGGCGCTGCCGTTAGCATAACGAATTAGTTTTGCTGCTTGTACAAAAATACATCGCGTATAGCTACCCAAAAAAGCGTTTGAGTTAGATATGTAAACGCAAGCAGCAGCTTTAGCGGTTCCAGTCCAATTATGTCCTTGTGACAACACGCAATTGATAAAGGAGCAAGACTCGCCACCAATAGTCCCTGCGTATCTATGAATATAACCCGTGGTTGGAGTAGCCCCACAAAATTCGCTAAAACTCCAAGATGTATGAGTGTTATTTTCCACGCCTGTGTAATACAAAACAGAATCCGCAAATTGATTTCCGTTTAAACTTAAGTGAGATATTTGAAGGTCATACACGCCAGCCATAGTGACAAAGGTTGCAGACGCGCTTCTTAACTTTAAAACGGTTTGAGCAACACCAAAATAACCTGCTCCAGACCCTGCGTTACGTCCGAATGTTTCTCCTTCTAACACCAATCCAGACGATTCAGGGCCAAAAGTAAAAGCATCAATTAAATATGTGCCTGAAGGAATAAAACCTTTAGCACTATTTGTTGTGCAATACGTTATGAAATTTGACCATGCGGTAGTGTCGTTAGCAACGCCGTCTCCAATAGCACCAAAATCTTTTAAACTAACAGTTTGACGCAATTTAGCTTGAACGCTAGTAACTACCGCACCAGTGCCAGCAGGCGTATACGATATATCAGAAGCCGTTCCATAACTGGAAGCGTTAATTGCGCTAGTCGTAAATTTAACGGACGCGCCGACATGCAGACCGTTTACAAATGTAATTACCGTGGAGCTAGTCTCAGTGTAGGCGTATTGTGCACCTGGGCCATACTGGTTTACACCATCTACAAACACCGACAAACTGCCAGTAGCAGGTTGATATTGCATTGTGGTTAGTGTAAAGACGGTTTGACTAGCTGTAGCGGTTTGAATTTCTTGTTGATTGGTAAAATTAACAAAATTAGAGTTAATACCAATTATATTGTCGTAGGTTCCAATTAATACGGCATTAGCATTTTGCAATACAAATTTATATTGCAAACCATCAGTTAGCCATATTTCACCGCTTGGCACTCTCCCACTAGAGTCTAAAACAATGGGATTTGCTTGCGGAGTGCCCCCGTTGGATGAAGTATAGGTCGCTTGTGGTGTGCTTGTCCCTGCTGCGTAGGTGTAAAGAAAACCGCCCGATAATGGAACGCCATTATTGTCAAAAAACTGAGCTGCTACGCCACCTACAGGAGATAAATTGACAGCCATAATTGTTCCTTATTCCAGTAACAAGTTGTTGTATGAAACGTATTTCATCATTATCCAATTTGTTCCATCCGAAACAATGGTAGCACAATCGCCTGAAGAA
>CAILDT010000136.1 GCA_903833025.1 uncultured Bacteroidota bacterium
ACCTACAACACGCCTTGTAACTAATCTTGATTAATCATATTGACCTACAACACGCCTTGTAACTAATCCTGATTAATCATATTAACCTACAACACGCCTTGTAACTAATCTTGATTAATCATATTGACCTACAACACTCATTGTTACAAAAGTTGAACTTCAAAAACCTATTCCGCATATTATTTCGCACACTATTTGAGCCCTTGTTGGTGTTGCAGGTTAGAGATAACGATGCCTTTGCAGGTGTTTTTTTACCTGCAAACGGAATAAAGAAAATATATAGAAACGGTAGAGTAGACCTCTTTCATAATTGATGTGCTTTCTTTTGAGTTCGGCATTGCCTCCAAATCAGAATTGAATTACGAAAAAAGTCTAGTATTCGGTTTGTTGGTGAAAAAACACCAACAAAGGCAAAAAACCATCAATAAAATAGATTACAACGAACGCGACCACTGGATAAACAAATCGAAATGCGAAATATGTCAGCTATGTAACATCCTCTTGCTTAGTTGTGAATTAGGGGTGCAACTAGGTAATAGTAATTAGTACTATTTACTATTTTTCTTTTAGTACTTTTGTTTGAAATATTTTAATTTCAAATGAACTTCGAACAATTAATAAAAAACCAACGAACCTTTTTCAACTCAAACCAAACAAAAAACATTGGTTTCAGAATTCAACAACTCAAAAAACTAAAGGCGATACTAAAACAAAACGAGCAACTTTTATATCAAGCTATTTACACCGATTTCAAAAAATCTGAATTCGATACCTACACCACCGAGCTACTCCTTATATATAGTGAGATAGATACCGCACTAAAAAACATAACCAACTGGGCAGCCGCAAAAAAAGTAAACACTAACCTGTTAAACTTCCCTTCCTCCAATTACATTATCCCCGAACCATTAGGTGTAACATTGGTAATAGGTGCTTGGAACTACCCTTATCAACTATCATTAACTCCAGCAGTATCTGCCATAGCAGCAGGCAACACCATACTATTAAAACCATCCGAATTAGCTTTAAACGCAAGCAATGCAATAGCTAAAATTATAAATGAAAATTTCCCATCTGATTATTTCACAGTAATAGAAGGCGGAGTAGAAACAACTACCGAAGTACTGAAACAAAAGTTCGATAAAATATTCTTTACAGGAAGTACCCAAACAGGCAAAATAATATATCAAGCAGCCGCGCAACAACTAACACCAGTTACGTTGGAACTTGGTGGAAAATCCCCTTGCTTCATCACCAAAGATTGCAACTTAAAACAAACTGTAAAACGCCTCGCTTGGGGAAAGTTCCTAAATGCCGGACAAACCTGCATTGCTCCCGATTATGTGCTGATAGATGAAACCATAAAAGACAAATTTCTTCAACTGCTAAAAGAATTCATCATCAAAGCGGATTACTCAATTGAAAACAATAACTATGTCCAAATAATAAACGACAAACATTTTAATCGCCTCACAAACCTAATTGACCAAAACAAAATTTATTTCGGAGGAAAAACCAACAAAGCAGAGCGACACATAGAACCAACCATTCTCACCAATATTTCTTTTGAAGACCCAATAATGCAACAGGAAATATTCGGTCCCGTCCTACCCGTTATCTCCTACACCGATATTGACCAAGCGATAACACAAGTAAAATCAATGGACAAACCGTTATCCTGCTACATATTTACCAACAACATTAAAATAAAAAACAAAATACTAACGCAAATCTCATTCGGTGGTGGCTGTATTAACGATACCGTAATGCACATCACCAATCACCACCTACCTTTTGGCGGTGTAGGTGCAAGCGGAACAGGAAGTTATCACGCTGAAGCTGGTTTCAAAACATTTTCTCATTACAAAAGCATACTCGACAAACCTTTTTGGTTCGAACCCAATTTCAAATATCCTCCTTATTCAAAAAACAAACTAAACTGGATAAAAAAACTAATAGCTAAATAAACCAAACAATGAAAAAACTAACAACAGACCAAATCGACAACGCCCTCCAAACATTAAACGGATGGAATTACAACGACAACGCAATCGGAAAAAACTTTGTCTTCAAAGATTTTAATCAGGCATTTGCTTTTTTAACGCGGATAGCATTATACTCCGAAAAGGTAAATCACCACGCCGATTGGTCAGGAGTTTATAATCGGGTAAATATAAAACTAAGCACCCACGATGCAGGAGGAGTAAGTCAAAAAGATATTGATTTCGCTAAAGAAATAGAAAAGTACATATAGTTACCTCTACTCCGCGCAATGAAAAAATTCATCCCCATATATGGTATCCTTTCTTTCGTCGCATTAGTAATAGTGTATTACACTAACCTCCACAACCTTTACCAAACAGAACTACTTCTATTTACAATCGCAAGCTGCCTTCTTATCTTATTAATCATCCTCCTAATTAGGTACCTAACCCGAAAACACTAACTCGCTCAAAAATGATTTTTATCAACATACTACCAACAATATTTTCAGATACAATATTAATTATTACTTTTGCGCCCGATTTAGAAAAAACAAACCATTCAAACCCAATAAATGTCAACAAAAACAGGCAAAATAGCACAAGTAATTGGTCCCGTTATCGACGTAACTTTCGAAGGAGGAACCTCATTACCAAGTATCTTAGAAGCATTAGAAGTTACCAAACCTAACGGTCAGGTAGTTATCCTTGAAACACAAAAACACACCGGAGAAGACACCGTTCGTACAATAGCAATGGATTCGTCCGATGGTTTATACCGCGGATTAGAAGTAAGAGCTACCGGACAAGGCATCACAATGCCAGTTGGTGAACAGGTAAAAGGTCGTTTATTCAACGTTGTTGGAGAGGCAATTGATGGTATCGGTGCGGTTAACAAAACTGGCGGAGCACCTATCCACCGTACTCCTCCAAAATATGAAGATTTATCTACTTCCACCGAAGTATTATATACAGGTATCAAAGTAATTGACCTTTTAGAGACGTATGCTAAAGGTGGTAAAATTGGTTTGTTTGGTGGTGCAGGTGTTGGTAAAACCGTATTGATTATGGAATTAATCAACAACATTGCTAAAGGTTATGCTGGTTTATCGGTTTTCGCAGGTGTTGGTGAAAGAACACGTGAAGGAAACGATTTACTTCGTGAGATGATTGAATCAAACGTTATTAAATATGGTGAAGAGTTTAAACACTCTATGGAAAAAGGTGGTTGGGATTTATCAAAGGTAGATATGAAAGAGTTGGAGAAATCGCAAGCTACATTGGTATTCGGACAAATGAACGAGCCTCCAGGAGCACGTGCTCGTGTTGCTTTATCAGGTTTAACAATGGCAGAATACTTCCGCGATGGTGACGAACAATCAGGCGGTCGCGATATATTATTCTTTATTGATAACATCTTCCGTTTTACACAAGCAGGTTCAGAGGTATCAGCGTTATTAGGTCGTATGCCTTCTGCCGTGGGTTACCAACCAACTTTAGCAACTGAAATGGGATTGATGCAGGAACGTATTACTTCTACAAAAAGAGGTTCTATTACATCTGTACAAGCAGTGTATGTGCCTGCGGATGACTTAACTGACCCTGCTCCGGCTACAACATTTGCCCACTTAGATGCTACTACTGTATTGAACCGTAAAATTGCTGAGTTAGGTATTTATCCTGCGGTTGACCCGTTAGATTCTACTTCTCGTATCTTAACTCCTACTGTATTGGGCGATTTACATTACAATACTGCACAAAGAGTTAAATTGATTTTACAACGTTATAAGGAATTACAAGATATTATCGCCATACTTGGTATGGATGAGTTATCGGAAGAAGATAAATTGGTGGTATCACGCGCTCGTCGTGTTCAACGTTTCTTATCTCAACCATTTCACGTGGCAGAGCAGTTTACCGGATTAAAGGGTGTGCTTGTGCCAATTGAAGATACTATTAAGGGGTTTAATATGATTATGGATGGTGCTGTGGATGAATATCCTGAAGCTGCTTTCAACCTTGTGGGAACGATAGAAGATGCGATAGAAAAAGGTAAAAAATTAATGGCTGAAACGAAATAAAAAAACAGATGTACCAATTATTTGATGTGCGGATGTACCAATTTATTACATCGGTACATAAGTAAATCGGTAAATCAATTAATCAATTTTAAAAATGCATTTAGAAATTATAACTCCGGAAAAAAAACTTTTTAGTGGTGATGTGGAATCTGTAAAGCTTCCGGGTGCTGATGGTTCTTTTGGGGTATTGAACAATCACGCACCAATCATCGCCACGCTAATTAAAGGAACGGTAAAAGTTACAGATGCTAAAAAACACGTTGAGAATTTTGAGATTAATGGCGGCGTGGTGGAAGTGTTGAAAAATAAAGTAATTGTGCTTGCCGAATAACTGATAGTTAACAATACTGTGTTATTAAATCCCGCTTTGTAAGTAAACAAGGCGGGATTTTTTGCTTTAATTTTGACCGATAAACAAACGCGTCAATGCAAAAAA
>CAILDT010000137.1 GCA_903833025.1 uncultured Bacteroidota bacterium
CTCCAATAATCAACCATTTGAGTAGGCGTTAATTTTTCTCCACTTGATTTTTTGAAATGATAGACATTTTCTTTCTCAATATAAAACTCTGAAGCTGCTGCATCCATAGCGAGAAAGAAATCTTTTTCTATTTTATATCCTGCTTTTTCAATTGCTTTTAAAACAAATTCAACTGCCTCTTCATTTGATTTTAAATTAGGAGCAAATCCGCCTTCATCGCCTACATTGGTAGAATACCCTTTATCTTTCAACACTTTTTTAAGATGGTGAAACACTTCTGTTCCCATTCTTATTGCATCAGAAAACGAAGTAGCACCAACAGGCATAATCATAAACTCCTGAAAGTCGATACTATTATCAGCATGAGCACCGCCATTAATAATATTCATCATTGGTATAGGAAGCAAACTTGCGTTTACACCGCCAACGTATCTATATAAAGGTTGACGAGCTTCTTCTGCTGCTGCTTTTGCACACGCTAATGAAACACCAAGTATTGCATTTGCTCCCAAACTACCTTTGTTATCGGTACCATCAAGGGCAATCATTCTTTTATCTATCGCGTTTTGGTCGAAAACATAAACACCATTTAACTCTTCCCGAATAACTGTATTAACATTGTTTACTGCTTTCAGTACGCCCTTACCAAGATAAAAACCTTTGTCGTTATCTCTTAATTCAACTGCTTCGTGTACGCCTGTGGATGCACCAGATGGCACAGCAGCACGACCTAATACACCACCATCAGTTATTACATCTACTTCTATTGTTGGATTTCCTCTCGAATCCAATATTTGCCGAGCTTGTATGCTTGCTATAAAACCCATATTGTTTTATTATAAATTGTTATTTTTTAAAAGCATTCAAAAGTAGAAATAAAACTCGAGTAGAATATAAAAGAGTGGAAAAATATTTATTATTCTGTCGTTTCGTTAATGTTAAACCCAGCATTTCCTTGTAATCCTCCTGTGTGAATGGCAACAATTGTTTTCCCTTTTTCAAAGCCCCCCCTCTCCATCATATCATAAATACCAAACATCATTTTGCCTGTATAAACATAGTCGAGAGGAATGTTGTTTTCCTTTTCAAACCCTTTAATAAACTGTTTTAGTTGAGGGGTTACCTTTGCGTATCCACCAAAATGAAAGGATTCTTCTATGTAAAAATTGCTTTTTTTAGGAATATTAAACTTCTCTAACCAGCTATTTACTTCGTTTTTTATATAATTTTCTCCTTTCAATACTTGAAACCCAATTGCTATTTGCTGATTTGTTAATGAAAGAATAATTCCTGTAAGTGTTGCTCCTGTTCCGCAAGGGCAACAAACTACATCAAAATCTATATTGATATTTTTTGTAATTTCTTTACATCCTTCTATTCCCAATTCATTGGAACCGCCTTCGGGAATTAAATAGTAGTTTGAAAATTTATTAGTTTGAAGATTTAAAAACGGTGGAACGTACTTATTTTTATAATCTTCACGCGAAACATAAATTAATTGCATACCACAATCAACAGCAAATTTTAATGTGGGATTTAATTCTTTATGCTCCTCTCCTCTAATAATTCCGATGGTTTTAAATTCATATTCTTTTCCTGCGGCAGCAGTAGCGGCAATGTGATTAGAGAACGCACCACCGAAAGTAAGTAAGGTATCTTTCCCTTGTTGTTTGGCTTCTTCGAGATTATATTTAAGTTTGAAAAGTTTATTTCCGCTTATATAAGGATGATTCAAATCGAGGCGTAAAACAAATAAACGAACACCGTGTTTAGTTGTTATTTCATCATTAATTTGTTGTAAAGGGATAGCTGTTTCCTGAATTTCCATTAGGTAAAAATAGTTAATTTTGCGCACTATGAATGAGTATTCAAACGAAAAACAATTAGACCCTGAAGATTTTTATCTTTCTGAACAAGGTTACATTGTGTTTACTGAAAAGTATCATTTGAAAAGAGGATATTGTTGTCAGAATGGTTGTAAACATTGTCCGTATGGATTTAACAAAGAGAAAGGAAGAATAGATAAAAAGAAATAATGTGCCGATTTACCGATGTACCAATGAAAAAATTAACTTATGATTAATATTGATTTTAAACAACAAATACTACAAGGCATACCAGCCGAATTACCCGTAGTTAAACCTTTTGATTCCTCATTAAATCACGCTCCTAAGCGGAAAGATATTTTAAATAAAGAAGAAAAGAAATTAGCAATACGTAATGCGCTAAGGTATTTTGATAAGAAACATCACTCTGTTTTAGCAAAAGAATTTGCTCAGGAATTAACCGATTACGGACGTATATATATGTATCGCTTTCGCCCTGATTATAAAATACATTCCCGACCTATTGCCGATTACCCGCATCAATCAACGCAAGCAGCGGCTATAATGCTGATGTTGCAGAACAATTTAGATGATGCGGTGGCACAACATCCTCACGAATTAATTACGTATGGAGGCAATGGCGCAGTGTTTCAGAACTGGGCGCAGTATTTACTTACAATGAAATACCTTGCCGAAATGACTGATGAACAAACACTGGCAATGTATTCGGGACACCCGATGGGGTTGTTTCCTTCGCATAAAGATGCGCCAAGAGTGGTGGTTACTAACGGGATGATGATTCCGAATTACAGCAAACCTGATGATTGGGAAAAGTTTAATGCACTTGGTGTAACGCAATACGGACAGATGACTGCGGGTTCTTTTATGTATATAGGTCCGCAAGGAATTGTACACGGTACAACAATTACTGTGCTTAATGCAGGTAGAAAATTTGCAGGAGGAAAAGACGGCTTGGCTGGCAAAGTATTTGTTACCGCAGGTTTGGGAGGTATGAGTGGTGCACAAGGTAAAGCATCTGTTATTGCAGGTGCAATAGGTGTTATTGCAGAAGTTAATCCAAAGGCAATACATACAAGGCATTCGCAAGGATGGGTAGATGAAGTGTTTGATGATTTGAATACATTAATCCAACGTATAGAAAAAGCAAGAGCAGGGAAAGAAGCTATTTCATTAGCTTATCAGGGTAACATAGTTGATTTGTGGGAAACGTTTGCAGCAAGAAATATTAAAGTAGAATTAGGCAGCGACCAAACATCATTACACAATCCCTTTGCTGGTGGCTATTATCCCGCCGGTATTGCTTTTGAAGATGCCAAACAAATGATGGCTGAACAACCAGAACAATTTAAAAAAGAAGTGCAAAAAACGCTTGTGCGCCACGCATCTGCAATAAATAAAATGACTGCAAATGGTATGTATTTTTTTGATTACGGTAATGCTTTTTTATTAGAAGCTTCTCGTGCGGGTGCTGATGTTATGAAAGCGGATGGTAAGTTTAAATACGCATCTTACGTTCAAGATATATTAGGACCAATGTGTTTCGATTATGGTTTCGGTCCTTTCCGCTGGGTATGCACTTCTTGCGAAGCAGCAGATTTAGCAACAACTGATAAAATAGCAGCTGATGTTTTAGAAGAAATAAATAAAACTGCGCCTGCTGAAATAAAACAACAATTAGAAGATAATATCCGCTGGATAAAAGCAGCGCAACAAAATAAAATGGTGGTTGGCTCGCAAGCACGCATATTATATGCTGATGCAGAAGGACGAATTAAAATAGCAGCAGCTTTTAATAAAGCAATTAAAGCAGGAATTATTACCGCACCTGTTGTTTTAGGGCGCGACCACCACGATGTGTCGGGTACTGATTCGCCTTATCGCGAAACATCTAATATATATGATGGCTCCAGCTTTACTGCTGATATGGCAGTCCAGAATTTTGTAGGAGATTCTTTTCGCGGAGCCACGTGGGTTTCGTTACACAACGGAGGAGGCGTAGGTTGGGGCGAAGTTATCAATGGTGGTTTTGGTATGGTATTGGATGGTACGGAGGATAGTGATAGAAAATTAAAATCGATGTTGTTTTGGGATGTAAACAACGGAATAGCCCGCCGAAGCTGGGCAAGAAACGAGGAAGCGCAATTTGCCATTAAAAGAGAAATGGAACGAACGCCTAATTTAAAAGTTACTTTGCCCAATATAGTGGATGATGATTTATTAAATGATTTATTTTAATTTTACCTCACCCCTTCATCCCCTCTCCTTAAAAAGGAGAGGGGGTAATAGGTGAGAAGCGCAATACATAGTACTTCAGGAAACGTCACCCCTCTCCTTTTTCAAGGAGAGGGGACGGGGTGAGGTAAAACAAACAAATATATTAATCAACTTATGATAACAAAAATGAAAAAACTATTCTCCTTTGCATTTGCAACCATTTTATTCGGAACACTTATTTTATCTTCTTGTTCAAAAACGGATGACCCTACTGCTACGCCAACAACAACCTCTTCCGACCCTCGCGCTCGGTTTGTTGCTACCTGGTATATTACCGAACATAGTTCTGTTTCAGGCAACGCTACTTACTATGATACCATTTCAGATTCGTCAAACACATCATACATCTTGCATAAATTTTTATACGGTTTTCACACGGCTATAAAAGCTACGTACAGTGGAAATAATTTCACCATCCCTTCGCAAATCATACAAGGTACTACGGTTTCAGGAAGTGGTGTGCTGGTAAATTCAAATAGAATTAATATGAATTACTTAGTATGGTCGGGAGGTGGTAATTACGATACACTAACTACGGTGCTTACCAAATAAAAAAAGATTATTAAACGGCGATTCCTCGCTGCACTCAGAATGACAATTGTATATGTCATTCTGAGTGCAGCGAGGAATCTTTCTTTTGTTTTTCAAATACCAGTAAAAACTTATTGTTCTATATAAG
>CAILDT010000138.1 GCA_903833025.1 uncultured Bacteroidota bacterium
GTGCAGAAAATAAAAAACAGTTAATCCTCCTCGACAGACCAAACCCAAATGGCTATTATATTGACGGACCGATGATGGAAGAAAAATACAAATCGTTTCTCGGAATGCACTCCGTACCGCTTGTTTATGGTATGACTATCGGCGAATTTGCACAAATGATTAATGGCGAAGGTTGGCTAAAAGGTGGCGAAAAATGTGATTTAAAAGTAATTAAAATTACTGATTACGACCATAAAGATTTATATCAACTGCCTGTGAAACCATCTCCAAACCTACCAAATATGTCGTCCGTTTATTTATATCCAACACTTGGTTTGTTCGAAGGTACAGTAATGTCGGTTGGGCGTGGCACCGATTTACCTTTTCAATGTATCGGGCATCCAAATTTATTAAAAGCAAATTATACATTTACACCGCAACCTAAGCCCGGAGCTATGGACCCAAAGTATAACGGGCAAGCTTGCAAGGGGTATAATCTTACCGAATTCGGAAAAGAATATATGAAAGATTATAAAAAACTTTATCTGTTTTGGATACTCGGAACGTATAAAAACACGGCTGATAAAACAACTTACTTCGATGAAAATTTTAATTACCACGCAGGCAATGCAACACTCAAACAACAAATAATGGATGGAAAAACGGAAGATGAAATACGGGCAACTTGGCAGGATGGGATTAAGAAGTTTAAGGTAATCCGTAAGAAATATTTGCTTTATAAGGATTTTGAGTAGTGGGAGGTTCGCAACTTACCTTATTATATGCCATCTTAAAATACTCCACGATTGAATATTGCCACCACCCAAATCTATTTCCTTCTTTATTAATCCAGCACTTGGTGAATAAAAGAAATATGTGTCGTTAGTAAATTCTTGTTGATTTTGATGTGCAGCAGTCACTTTTGATTCAACAATATTTGTGAAATTATTACCGTTAAGTATCAACGAAGTATATTTAGCCACCATTTTAGCATCATAAAATACAGTTCCTGTATCACAATTTGTTTCTAGGGTTGGTTGTCCTGTAACATCAAAATCACTCCAAAGGTGTCCGCTTCTTATAAAAAAATTACTAAACAAATAATCATAATAATACTGTGAAGTGCCAAAACTATGCATATTCATAGTATAATATTCAAATGTGGTTTGACTAACTCCTGATAGATACATTATATCTAAACCATTTGAAACACTATCAACAACAATACTATCAAGTGCGGCAGTAGTATCATTTTTATAAACCCAATAACTACCTGGCTTAAATTCGTAATGAATCATACTTGTATCTATATGCCATATTTGGGGTGAAGTGGCAGCTGTATGGGTAGTAAATGGTTCATCCTTTTTACAAGAATAAATTAACATTACAACCACTAAAAATATGAAAAACTTCAATTTCATTTCTCTACAAAAATACGCATATATATAAGATACAAAATCTATTTTCAAAAGGAACCACTAAATTCACAAAAGAAAAAACATACACGTTCACAAAGTTTTTTCGACATTTTTTTGTGTTTTTTGTTGTATTCAAGCGAACAATGCGATAGTGACAAATTTAATTAAGCGATTGATTTATAGTGATTTAAGACAAAATCCCGTTTCCAAATAACGTGTTTTTGAGGGGAAGCTTCCTTTTCGTGTAAGTAAGCTTACTTTTCGTGAAATGTTCCTTCCTTTTGCTGAAATATTTCTTTTTTCACCAAAATGTTCCTTCCTTTTCATAAAACGAAGCTTCCTTTCCAGAAAAGGAAGCTTCCCAGCACAAATTTTTGGCTAAGTGCCTTTTTGGCATTTTTACCCACGTACTTTTTAAGCAATTTTATTAAGTTAAGGAAAGAAAAATGTTGGATATCGTCAGAAGAACTTTTACGGAGAAAGATGTCTAAATACTTTAGCCCAAGAAATTATACCTTTTGCTAATTAGGATAATTTGTATAGTTTTGCACCCCTTTTAAAAGAAAATAAAAAACAATTAATAATTAAAACAATAAAAAAACAATGAACGATTACCTTATTTATTTAGTACCCTGCTTAGGGATTTTAGGATTAATAGTAATGGCTTTTAAGTCGGCGTGGGTTGGCAAGCAAGATGCCGGAGATGCCAATATGCAGGAACTTGCAGGGTACATTTCCAAAGGTGCAATGGCTTTTTTGAAAGCAGAATGGAGAGTATTAAGCATATTTGTAGTATTTGCTGCGGCTTTGTTAGCATTTTCGGGCACAGTACACGAAATTAATGGGCACCCCATCCACTCAAGCTGGGTTATTTGTATTGCCTTTATTATAGGTGCAGTGTTTTCGGCTACTGCTGGATATATAGGTATGAGAGCAGCTACCAAAGCTAACGTGCGTACTACACAAGCGGCTCGTACAAGTTTAGCAAAAGCATTAAAAGTTTCTTTTACAGGAGGTACTGTAATGGGGCTTGGAGTAGCTGGTTTAGCTGTATTTGGCTTGGGAGGTTTGTTCATCATTTTCCTTAAAGTATTTCACGTTGTAGATGTAGATAGCGACCAAATGAAAACAGCTATTGAAGTATTAACTGGCTTTTCATTAGGTGCTGAATCTATTGCATTATTTGCCCGTGTTGGTGGCGGTATTTATACTAAAGCTGCCGATGTTGGGGCTGATTTGGTTGGTAAAGTAGAAGCCGGTATTCCTGAAGATGATGTTCGTAATCCTGCAACTATAGCTGATAACGTAGGTGATAACGTAGGTGATGTGGCTGGTATGGGTGCCGATTTATTTGGCAGTTATGTGGCTACTATCCTTGCTACAATGGTACTTGGACAAGAAGTTATTATATCTAAAATAGATGGTGTATTTGTAGATAATGGTTTCAATGGATTTTCACCGATACTATTACCAATGGTAATTTGCGGATTAGGAATTGTGTTTTCTATCATCGGAACTTTTTTTGTAAGAATAAGAGGAGAAAAAGACAGCGTTCAAAAAGCATTGAACCTTGGAAACTGGTCATCAATAATACTTACCGCAATAGCTTGTTACTTTTTGGTAATGTATATGTTGCCATTACATATGACGTTGAGAGGATATGAATTTACAAACATTAATGTATATTTATCAATATTGGTAGGGCTTGTAGTAGGTACTATTATGAGTATTGTTACTGAATATTATACAGCAATGGGCAAACGTCCTGTTAATTCTATCATTCAGAAATCAGCTACAGGACACGCAACCAACATCATTGGTGGTTTATCAGTAGGTATGGAATCTACCGTTATTCCTATTTTAACATTGGCAGCAGGTATTATGGTATCGTATAAATTAGCAGGATTATATGGAGTAGCGATAGCTGCAGCAGGTATGATGGCAACAACTGCTATGCAATTAGCAATAGATGCTTTCGGTCCGATAGCTGATAATGCAGGTGGTATAGCGGAAATGAGCCAATTACCTCCAGAAGTTCGTGAGCGTACCGATAACTTGGATGCTGTTGGAAATACTACTGCTGCGGCAGGAAAAGGATTCGCAATTGCATCAGCAGCATTAACAGCATTAGCATTGTTTGCAGCGTTTGTAGGAGTTGCGGGAATACACGCAATTGATATTTATAAAGCAAATGTATTGGCAGGTTTATTTGTCGGTGCAATGATTCCATTTATTTTCTCTTCATTGGCAATAGCAGCAGTAGGTCGTGCAGCAATGGATATGGTGAACGAGGTGAGAAGACAATTCAGAGAGATACCTGGAATTATGGAATACAAAGCGAAACCTGAATACGAAAAATGTGTAGAGATTTCTACAAAAGCTTCTATCAGAGAAATGATGTTGCCGGGAGCTATTGCTTTAATTACTCCAGTAATTGTTGGGTTTGCATTCGGACCCGAAGTATTAGGAGGTTTATTGGCAGGGGTAACAGTATCAGGTGTGTTGATGGGGATTTTCCAAAACAATGCTGGTGGTGCTTGGGATAATGCGAAGAAATCTTTTGAAAAAGGAGTAATGATTAACGGTGAAATGTTCTATAAAAAATCAGAACCGCATAAAGCTTCTGTAACAGGAGATACTGTGGGAGATCCGTTTAAAGATACTTCTGGTCCGTCAATGAATATCTTAATCAAATTAATGTCGATTGTTTCGTTGGTAATTGCTCCTTATATTTCTATGGCTCCTGCAAAGGGTGAGGAAATGGGTGAGTGTGGAATGAAAAAAGAATGTTGTCATCAGGAAATGAAATGCGATATGGACAAATGTATGATGATGAGCAAGGAAGATTGTGCTAAGTATTGCGATTCGATGAAATGTTCACCAGAGGAAAAAGCAATGTGTATGGAACACGCAGGTATGGCCGATTGTTCTCAAGCTTGTATGGATAAATGCAAAGAGATGGGAATTAACTGTGAGAAAGGTTGTATGGGCAAATGCCACGAAGAATGTGAAGCAAAAGGATGCAAGGAATGTAATAAAATTTGCAGTGCGGGAGAAAAATCGTGCTGCAAAAAAGGCGGTGCTTCTTGTGGAGAAAAACACGAAAGTGCTTGTATGGAAGGTTGTACAAAGGGATGTACATCTAAGGATGAATGTATGAAAAAATGTGGTGCTGCTTGTGCAGAAAAACATTAAGAGATTTAGAATTCAATATTTCTTTATCGAATTAAATTCTTTTATAATTTAGCACTCTGAAAAAATAAAAACAATTTAAAACAAATAATAAAATGAAAGTAACAATAGTAGGAGCAGGAAATGTGGGCGCAACGTGCGCTGATGTAATAGCATTTCGCAGTATAGCTTCAGAAGTAGTATTGCTTGATATCAGAGAAAATTTTGCTGAAGGCAAAGCTTTGGATATGATGCAAACAGCAACTTTAACTGGCTTTAACACAGCAGTAAGCGGCAGTACAAATGATTATGCCAAAACTGCAAACAGTGCGGTAGTAGTAATAACCAGTGGTGTGCCTCGTAAACCAGGGATGACACGCGAAGAGTTGATAGGGATTAATGCAGGTATTGTAAAAGGGGTTACTGAAAACGTCCTTAAACATTCGCCAAATGCAATTATTGTAGTTGTAAGTAATCCGATGGATACGATGACTTACCTTGCGTTGAAGGAAAGCAAAATTGCTAAAAACAGAATTATTGGTATGGGTGGAATATTGGATAGTGCACGTTTTAAATGCTATTTATCAATGGCTTTAAATGCTTCGGCAAATGATATTGAAGGGATGGTGATTGGCGGACACGGTGATACAACTATGATTCCGTTAACACGATTGGCTTCTTACAAAGGAGTTCCTGTTTCACACTTTTTAAGTGCTGACGGTATGAAAAAAGTAGCTGCTGACACAATGGTTGGCGGTGCTACTCTTACAGGTATGCTTGGTACTTCTGCTTGGTATGCACCAGGAGCAGCTGTTGCTGCTTTAGTGGATAGTATTTTGAATGACCAGAAAAAAATGTTCCCTTGCTGTGTTATGTTAGATGGTGAATACGGACAAAAAGATATTTGTATTGGAGTGCCTGTTATCATTGGTAAAAATGGATGGGAGAAAATAGTAGAACTTAATTTAAGTGATGATGAAAAAACTGCGTTTGCTAAGAGTGCTGATGCAGTAAGA
>CAILDT010000139.1 GCA_903833025.1 uncultured Bacteroidota bacterium
AATATCTGCAAGCGCACCAATTGAATAATCTATGTAAGTAGTATATTTCTTTAGCGATGCAGAGAGAATAAAATTGGATAAAGAAGTAGAAACATCTTGCCCGGGCACATTATTAGTTACCTTATGCGCATACAACGTATCTGGCGGACCGCTTGCAGGCGGTGGTCCCAACGTTGTTGGTTTAGTATAGTTTTGTGTGTATCCATCCGAAGTAAGTTTGTCTTTTTCATAAATCCATTGTCCGCTCATAGAAAGTAGAAAGTTATTTTTAAACGGAACATTAGCTTTTAAATAATAATGATATTGCTGAATAACAGTAGTTCGTTTTGTAGTATTTGCAAATCTAATAGTGCTATCGGGAGGTGGCGCACCGTGTGTCTGTGGCATCAAAGGCACCACAACGCTATCGTGAATTGTAGGGTTATCATAATCAGTTTGCCCATTAAAACTAAACGAATGAAATAGCGAAACTCTCTTGAATAAATAATGTTCAACAGCCACTTGATAATACAGTGCGTTGCCAATACTATCTGTTCTGCTACTTAGCTTCTCCGCACCTTCTAAATTAATAAATGAAATCGGAAAAGCTTTTTTAGTACCTAACTTTTCTGCCATTGCATCGTTAAAGGATTTGCTTAACCACTTCGCTTCTTCATACTTTTCATTATAAATTAAACAATAATATAAGTACGAAGTTGCATCATCATCGCCTGTATTAAACGATAATGCCTTTTTGAAATGTGCTTCTGCCTTGCGATACTTTTTTGTTTCGTAACAAGCAATACCGCCACGCATTCGCAAATAATAATAATCGAATCCTTGCTTAATAGCTTTGTCGCAAAATGGAATTAACTCCTTCCAGTTTTTATCATTAAATAGTTTTAATGAAACCGTTTCTACATTCATCGAAGTGAGTGTATCGCCAGCTTTCACCTGTTTATTTACGCATATAATAAACAAACAAAGAGCAACTAAATATTTTCTGCTGATATACATAAGTCTTTTTCTTTTATTATAAACTTGTTTATTCTATTATCTTTTAATTCCAGTTCAAAATTAATTTTCCGTTTCGATTTACCAATAGCTGTATCTGAATTAATTCTTATTAATGCCGGCGATTGAATGTCATCAGCAAACGTATATCTTGCAGTATAGGTAGCTTTCAGGAAGATGTAGAATGGCGCAACAAAATCCTGCACTACTTTAATAATGCTGTTAGAATAAGTTTGAACAGGCAAGTTGTCTTCTATTTTCATTCCTTGAAAATAACTCAATACTATTTTGTGAGCACCAAGATAAAAATAATAAAGCAACGAATCTTTATCGCCAACAAAACTGTTAAAGTAAAATAATGTTTCGTTGTTAGTGAAATAGGCAACTGCTTTTGTGCGATGACAATAGATGTAAGAGTTGTTTCCAATATCAGTAAATACTTCCCAGTTTTCTACATATTTCTCTTTACCATTAGTAACATTAAAATTCAGTTTCATTCCTGGTATGAAATGAAATGCCTGTTGAATAAGCGGCGTAGCAGGTGCACGAAATATCGTTTGGTTTTCTTTAGGGTAATCAAATGAATGTAAACGGTAACCGTGATTCTCTTTTGTTACGTAATAACTCATTGGGTATTTAAGTGTTTTTGCTCCTATCTCTTTTGATGATTGTAATTGAAAATGAATATGTGGTTCCGGCGAACGACCAGAACTACCGCATAAAGCAAGCACCTCACCTTTCTTTACATAATCACCAACTTTAACATTAAAACTATCTTTCTTGATATGACTAATCTTACTAAATAAATATTCCGAATGTTTGATAACAATAGTATTTCCCCAGTTTTCATTAAGGTTTACATCACCTATCATATTATCGTCAATGCCATCTTGTAAGGTAACAACTGTTCCGTCAGCAGGCGATAACACAGGTAATCCGTAACAATAAAAATCTTTTACATCTTCGCCCGGCAAACGAAATGTTCTTTTATTTTCATCAGTAACTACAAAGTCCCAAGCAAATCTAAAATCTGCTTTATGAGTTATCTTCCCCTCGTGTCCTTGTGAAATAAGCCATTCTCCATAAAAAGGAAGGTGAATATGTATGTATGTGTTTTTACTAAAACGTTCTAAATGAGTATCGAAAGAGTACAAGTTTTTTTCAGGAGAAAACAATTGATACTTCACTACATAAAGATATTTTACAAAGTATCTATTATTTAATATTGATACTACCATCAGCACAAAAAAGGAAAACGGTAATGAATATAATGGAATATGATATGGTGCAATTAAACTACCAAACGCATTAATAATAAAGGCAATTATAGGTGTGCTTACAATCACTAATAAATAAGTACCTGAAGAAGGAATAAGAAAAAAGCCACCAATTGCAATGGCAGATAAAATATAATTAATTCCTATGATGTGAAAATCAATAGAGGAAACATTTCCTTGAAAGAAATGATAAAATAAATACCCTGAAATGAATCCGATAATAGAAAGTGAAAATGCAATGCGCGAATACAACAACAAGCCAAGTGAAATGAATATTCCTGGAAGGATGTTATTTTGAAAAAAGATAGCTCCCATTGATTTGAAATAAGAAACTACTAAAGGAGTTATTGCCAATGAATCTAATTGTTTATGTAATGATTGGAGTGGAATGTTTATTGTCCCCCACAACTCATTACAACCATCGCTTCCACTCTCAATTAATTTTATTGTGGTAAACGATTTTATTCCTAAAAATAAAATCCAGATAGAAAATATATAAGGTAAACTTAAAACAGGCAAGCTGTATTTAGCCATATAGGATGAAAGCCAAACGCTTATTAATAAGGTGAGAACAGCTGCGAACAGAAGAATAACAAAAAAAGCGGGAGTGAAACAATAATAAACACCGAGTGTTAATCCTACCAGCAATACGTTGAAAGTGTAAGAACCGCTTTTAATATATAAAGGATTGAAACCGATTATATTTGCAATTAGTAGTGAAAAGATAACGGCAGTTAAACCGCTAATTCCTGCATTAATATTTACAAACGAAGCGACAATCAATAACAAACCAAACCACTTGTTGTCCGAAAAGAAAACCTGGCTGTAGCTATTAACTATCCCGTCTTTAATATTTTTTAATTGCGTATTCACTGTTTATTATCAATTAGTTGCGACCCATTTTTCTTTGTAAATTTCTTGTTTTAAAGTGTTTTTTACCCTGTTTTTTCTGTTTGAAACCCCGTTTCGTATGTTTTTAATTCTGTTTCGTACGAAATCGATTCTGTTTC
>CAILDT010000140.1 GCA_903833025.1 uncultured Bacteroidota bacterium
CTGTATCCCGAACCCCAACCTCTTCCCCAACGGCATCAATCTGGTCATTATTGAATTGGCCCGGAAAGACATCACCGATAGTGTAGAATTAATCTGCCCCTCCAATCATTATGCCTCATCTTTTTTTGATACCAAGAAAAGCGTTATTTTGATTTTAAAAATCGATAATTTCTATGAACCGATTTATGCTTATAAAACCACGGCCAAGGCCATCACAATTACCCGCAATTTTAATATCATGTACAAAGATACGCTACCCAATATCAAATACATTTTATCTCTCATTAAAAAAACATTCAACGACAAATGCGGCAGCCTCGCCAGTATGCCTCTCGTCTATAAATTTGAAAAAAATATTCCGCTGGAGAAACTTATCCACCAGTTACAGCTTATTAATTATCTGGTCGAGAAACAGGTCATGAATTATGACAGTAAAATTATCGGTGTCATCGCGATAGATAATCGGGATAATAGCAAAGGCTTTGTGCCGTGTTATCCGTCGGGTGCTTCGATGAATGATACCGTCTATATGAGCGATACCTATACCGACACGTACGAACAGACCAAGGCTTTCTTGGAGAAGGTCTATGCGAAATCGAAGCAGCAAATTCCCTGTAAGCCATCGATGAAAGTTATCGCGGATGGGTTGATTGTCGGGATTTTAACCATGACCAACCAGTTTGTCCTCATCGCCGAACCCACCCAGGACACCTTCGGGGCGGATTTAAAAATCATGCAAAATGCCAATTACCCGGAGGTGGATGAAGTCTTGAGCACCTCGCGTGCGGTGGACACGGAGCGCGTGAATTATATCAAAAAAATCCAGCTCGAAACGAAATTTTATAATGTGTTTCGCAACACGGCCCGCTATTTGCTTGGACAATACCAACACAACGATATCCGCAAGGAGATTGAAGAGAAAACAAAATCGTCGCAGTTGTATTTGAAAAAATTGCGAAGCATCGAAATCTTATTGCGCGATTTAATGCAGAATTATGTCCAGTTTCACGCTTATGCCGAAAAGGACTTGTTGCGCCTAGACACTATTGCCAATTGCTATAATAATTGCGAGAATAAAGCCTATTGCCAAATGAACGCGGCCGCGACCGCTTGTGCCCTGCTCGTCCCTGCCACCAATCTGATTAACCAGAAATCGAATGACACTTTTTATTTTGGCAAATTGGCCGATGAAATCGTGCGGTACAGTCGCATCAAAACCTTTATCTTCAACCCCCAGTCGGTGCTCTCTTTTTCGCAGCTCAAATACAATCTCCGAGAGAATGAGATTATCCTCTTACAATCGCTTTTAACCCAAGACTATTTTGAAAATCTTAGCGCCGCCAAAGTGAATCAATATATCAAATACAATGCGTATGATATTACGCAGCCCATCATTGCGCAAAAGTATTCGAATGTGGCCACCTTTGACCAAAACGAAGAAAATGCGCAGAAGGATTGCCAGGTCACCGTGAAAGAATATATTTCCAATAAATATTGGCATGCGATTTTTCCGGCCCAGAGTAAAGAATATATTTATGCGTCGAAGCCTTTGAACTGCGCTTTCAACGCGATTTTAACGATTATCCAAGATTACGATGTCCACCAGAAAGAGTTAACCCTCAATCAAATGAAAGAAAACTTA
>CAILDT010000141.1 GCA_903833025.1 uncultured Bacteroidota bacterium
CATTTGGCAGAGGTTTCGAAACCTCTGCATCCGGACCAGGATGGCGATTTGTGGGTGAAGGTGTGTTTGAGTTTAAAGAACAACCAGACTTAACTGCATTTCTTTTGAGATGGGCATGACAAATAATCAACATTACAATACCCACGAAAAGCGTCTTGATACTGTGCTAGGACCCAAGGCAGTTGACTGGGCAAGGATACGCCGAGCACGAACAGAGTTCGATGAAGAATTTTGGGCAGTTCCAGACATTGCAGAAGATGACAAGCATTTTGTATCTTGGTTGGCCTGGACCTACGGTATACAATTAAAATTAGATGCTTCATTTGCGGTGGAAAGTATTTTTGAAATTGTCAATGATCAAAAGTACACAGTATTTTTATTGAAGTACAGTTGACTATAAAATAAGTTTATAGTATAATTACTATGTTGTCTCTCAAGTGTTACGGTAGCATTACGGCCTCCAAAGCCGCAGGCCGGGGTTCGACTCCCTGGAGAGACGCCAATTAT
This sequence comes from uncultured Bacteroidota bacterium, assembly GCA_903833025.1. GTDB lineage: Bacteria > Bacteroidota > Bacteroidia > 2-12-FULL-35-15 > 2-12-FULL-35-15 > 2-12-FULL-35-15. The sequence continues at coordinate 508 of CAILDT010000141.1, forward strand.
TTTATGATGCCATGTCCGAGCGGTTAGGTGGAAGTCTGCAAAACTTTCTAGGATGGTTCGACTCCATCTGGCATTTCCAAATATAGTTGATTAAATTTTTTGATTATATCTTTAAGTTCATCTAATGTAATAGATGATGTTTTGTGTTTATTTTGATTTTTTCTATGAGGCACTATTTCGCAATTAGCAGGATGTGATATTATTTTAGGATCGATATTATTTTTATATCCATCTGATACTGAATAGAGGTGATCTCTTGAACAACCAGATAAATTATTACCCCTGTTAGAAGCCGAATACCAACCATATGCATTTATTAAATCCGATGCATACGCAAACCATTCAAGATAAGTGTTAATACCAAATGTAAATCTACATTGATAAGAATATAATTTTTTAGTCGATATAGTTGATGGATGTATTGTTTTAACTGTTGGTGAGTACCATTGTTTTCCTGTAAATTTGCAGATACATAAGTATATAACAGTGTGCGGCCCGTCAGCATTTGGAATACTATTAGTTCTTACCTTTCTTTTTAATTTAGGTGCTTTTGGTTTGGGGATTGGCCCAGTTTTGATATTAGCCCAATCTTTTCTAGAGTTATTAAAAGTAGCCGCACAAGATCGGCTACAAAAGATATTGCTTTTTCGTTGAGAATATTGTATAATTAAATTGCAATTTTTACAAACTTTTGGATCTAATAAATATTTTTCTAAAGTCTTTTGACGTTTAATTTTATTATTAAATTTGCTACTACAAGGTATAGAGCAAAATTTACCATAAGTTCCAGGAGTTAGTGTGAATAATGAGGTGCAATGTTGACAGGCGTTCATACTATTATTTATGTTCAAAACGAAATATTATAAAATTCGAATCTCACCCTCACTTCCAAATTGCGTTGGTAGCTTAATGGTAAAGCAGGAAACTCATAATTTCTTGAGTGGGGGTTCAATTCCCTCCCAACGCACCATTTTACTTTGTTGTTTTTTCACAACAGCAGGGA
>CAILDT010000142.1 GCA_903833025.1 uncultured Bacteroidota bacterium
ACGTACATTGTAACCAAGGTGTTCAAATATCCGGCGAACAATTCTATTTTTCCCTGAATGTATCTCCACGCCCACAATAGCTTTATCAGCACCGTTGCCCGAATAACTTATTTCATCCACTTTAATTGGTCCGTCTTCTAATTCTAATCCTTCTGTTATTTTTTCCAAATCCTGATGTTTCAAGGGTTTATCGAGTTCTACGTGGTATATTTTTCGTACACCATATTTAGGATGAGTAAGTTTTTTTGTAAGCTCACCATCGTTGGTAAACATTAGTAAACCTGTGGTAGCTCTGTCCAACCGCCCAACAGGATAAACACGTTCTTTGCACGCACCGTGTATTAATTCCAACACTGTTTTACGTTTTTGAGGGTCGTCGGAGGTAGTAACATAATCTTTTGGCTTATTCAAAAGGAGATATACCAGCCGTTCCTTTTTCAATGTTTGTCCGCCATACTTTATAATATCAGTGGGGGATACACGATAACCCATTTCTGTAATAGTTTTACCATTTACCTGCACGACACCGGAAGAAATTAAATCATCTGCTTCTCTTCGAGAACAAATTCCTGCATTGGAAATGTATTTGTTTAAGCGAATTTTTCCATCTTTTTCTTCAAGATTTGGTTTTGAGGCCGATGATTTATCGGAGAAGGGTTTTTTAGAATACGGCTTTTTAGTGTATGGTTTCTTTTTAAAATCTTTGCCACGGCTGCTATCGTATTCTGCTTTTGGTTTTCCGTATTCAAAATCCGATTCGTCTAAATCATTAGGGTTTACCGCAGATTTTGATTTTGTAAATGGGCGTGGTTTATCGGCAAAAGGTTTTTTATCAAATGGTTTTCTATCATCGCTGTCAAACTTTTTTTTGAAAAAAGGTTTGTCGGATGAATCTTTTTTGCGGTAATTATCATTGCCGAACGAGCTTCTTTTTTTGGGGCTTCCAAAGTCGGAGGGTTTGGATTCGTCGCGATAACGGTTAAAGGTGGGTTTGTTATCGGGCTTTTGGGAGCGGGATTTTTTTGGAGGATATGAATCGTTTTCTTTGAATTCGCTATCGTCTTTGTGTTTATAATTGTTGGAGGGACGAGAATCGTTATCTCTTTTGACGAAAGGTTTTTTGCCTTTGGAGTCTTTGCCTGTTTTACGTTTAAATTCTTTTGCCATTGTTTTATTTTTTTGCAAAGATAGTTAAAGGCAATGGATTAATGGGATGATAAAAAGGCATCTTGGATATGATTTATTTTTTTTTGAGTGTCGGAAAGGATAATGGAGATTACGTCGAACCGGACTTCGAGTTGGAGGTTATTTTGAATGATGTATTGGTTGGCTGTTTTAATTAGGTTTTTTTGTTTTTGTTTGTTTACAAATGTTTCGGGTTCGCCAAAGTAGTTGCTTTGTCGGGTTTTTACTTCTACGACTACTATTATTTTTTCAATTTGGGCGATGATATCGGCTTCGAGGTGTTTGAAGTGCCAGTTGGTTTCTAATATGGTGTATCCTTTTTCTTTGAGGAAAGCGACAGCTATTTCTTCTCCTTTTGTTCCGATTTCATTATGTTGAGCCATTTTTGTTTGGTTGTTATTTTTGGGTGTTGTGTTTTTATAAATTTTGGTAAAGGTGCGCATTATTAAGTTTCGGGAAGGAATTTTGTTGTTTCGAGATGGTGGTTTGTTGTTTCGGAGCGGATATTTGTTGTTTCGAGATGGTGATTTGGCGTTTCGGAATGGAAGTTTGGTGTTCCAGAGCGGATATTTGGTGTTCCGAAGGGGAAGTTTGGTGTTCCGGAGTGGATATTTGTTGTTCCGAAGCGGAAGTTTGGCGTTCCGAAGCCGATATTTGTTGTTCCGAGACGGTTATTTGTTGTTCCGAAGGGGGTGTTTAAAAGTTAGAATGCCTCATTTTCACTTAGTTATGGTATTCGGATGGTTTTTTTAGGTTATCACTTCGACGAGCTCAGTGACCGGACCGAAGAGTGATGATGTTGCTAACTGCGCCCGACCCGCGCGAAGTATCCTTTTTTTTGTCCGTTGCCCCGCAGGGAAAAAATTAAAGAAAAAAAGATACCGCGTGTGGGCGGGGAGTATGTTGCGACGGAGTGGGAATGTTGCCGCCCTTATTTTAATTATGAGTTATGAATTATGAGTTATGAGTTATGAGTTTGGGCGTTGGGAGATTGCTTCGCGAATCCCGCACGTGCGGGACGCAATGACGTTAGCTGGTGTGGATGACTGAAAATAATTATGAGTTATGTGCTTCGACTTCGCTCAGGATGACAAATTATGGGTTGTGGGTTTATGAAATGGATTTTGTTAATAAGAATGTTGGTACAAGTTTTGAAATGTGGTGATTGTAAAACTAAAATTTATCTATTTTAGCAGTCGAGGAAATTAATAATTAATAAAAAAAACAAATGAAAAAATCTATTTTAAAATTTACGGCTACGGTTGTATTGTTATTTACGGTTTGTGTTGGTGCTTTTGGGCAGGGGTTTGAGGGTGTTATTGAGTTTAAGAAGTTTTCTGCGTTGGATACTAATAATTATGTTTATTATATTAAGGGTGATAATGTGCGGATTGATGAGATTGGTGCGAGGTCGCATAAGGTGTCGGGTACTTTTTTGATTGCTTTGGATGCTAAGACGATGAAGGGGCTGGACCACGATAAGAAGTTGTATACTGAGCAGGCGATGCGTGCTGCGCCTGCTATTGCTGGTACTTGTGAGGTGAAGAAGGGGACGACGGTTAAAAATTTGCAGGGTTATAAGTGTACGGAATATATTGTAACTAATACGGAGGAGAAAACGATTATTACGTATTATGTTGCGGATGGGAAGTTTGTTTTTTTTGAAAAGTTGTTGCGGATGTTGAATAGGAAGGAGAAATCGTCTCAATATTTTTTACAGATAAAGGATATTAAGAATATGTTTCCGATGTTGTCTATTCAGACGGATTTGACGGGGAAGGAGACGGGGAAGTTGGAGGTTACGAAGATTACTAAGAAGGAGATTGATAGTTCGATGTTTGAGGTGCCGAAGGGGTATAAGCCGTTTTCGAAGTAAGGAAAATAGATGGTATTATGGAAGCCCATTCTGAAAGGAGTGGGCTTTTTTTGTTTATGTAAAAGTTAGTTTGGTTTTTTCTCCGACATTCAACTTTACTTTTCTTCCAAAATAGATTGCGAGGTTTTTATCTATGTGTCCGGCAGGGAAATTAAAACAAACGGGGTAGTTATATTCGGTGACATTATCTATAATAATTTCTTGGGCTGTTTTGCCAAATGGAATGGTGTTGTCTTTCATATCTGTCATTCCGCCAACTATTATACCTGCCAGTTTATCTAATTTTCCGGCGCGTTTTAGTTGCATCATCATTCTATCGATATGATAAAGATATTCATCAAGGTCTTCGATAAATAATATTTTTCCTGTTGTATCTACATCTGAAACGCTGCCGGATAAGGCATATAATAAAGAAAGATTACCTCCTATTAATTCTGCTTCTGCTATTCCGTTTCTGCTTAAAGGATGAGATTCGATTTCATAATTAATGGTTTCTCCGAATAATGCTTTACGGAGCGATTGGGTTGCTTCGGTGTTTTTAGTAAAGTTAATGGGCATTGTGGCGTGAATGGTTTCGATGCCAAAATTGTGAATGTGGGAATGTAATACTGTGATATCGCTATATCCGATTATCCATTTGGGATGTTTTTTAAATGATGTGAAATCAAGTTTGTCAATTATTCGAATTGTTCCATATCCACCACGTGCACTGATAACGGCTTTTATGGAGACATCATCCAACATTGTTTGTAAATCTTGTGTGCGTTCCGAATCCGTTCCTGCATATTGATTATTGGTATTAAATAAATTTTTGCTTAATACTACTTCCAATCCCCAGCTATTAAAAATGTCAATGGCAGGTTTAATTTCTTCGATTGCTATTTTTCGGGCAGTGGCTACAATGCCTATTTTGTCGCCTTGTTTTAAATAAGATGGTGTTATCATTTATTTTAGTTTGCCTCACCCCCTGCCCCTCTCCAAAGGAGAGGGGAGATGATATGTGAATGCTTAGTTTAATTTATTATTATCTTTGGCAAAAATATGAATTATAAAAGACATACTGTTACCGCTGCATTGCCTTATGCAAATGGTCCTGTTCACATAGGTCATTTGGCGGGCTGTTATTTGCCTGCCGACATTTACGTTCGTTATCTTCGTTCTAAGGGAGAAGATGTAAAATTTATTTGTGGTTCTGATGAACACGGCGTTCCTATTACCATTAAAGCAAAGAAGGAGGGTATTACACCTCAACAGGTAGTTGATAAATACCATAAAATAATGGGTGATGCTTTCAAAGAGTTTGGAATTTCATTTGATATTTATTCGAGAACTTCTTCTAAAACACATCACGAGACTGCTTCTGAATTTTTTAAAACCCTTTATGATAAAGGTGTTTTTGAAGAAGAAATAACAGAACAATATTTTGATGAAAAAGCAAACCAGTTTTTAGCTGATAGATATATTGTTGGTACTTGTCCGAAATGCGGAAACGAAAATGCTTATGGCGACCAATGCGAAAACTGTGGCAGTACGCTTAATGCAACTGATTTAATAAATCCTAAATCTACACTGTCGGGAGAGAAACCTGTTTTGAAGAAAACAAAGAATTGGTTTTTACCTTTGGATAAAATGCAACCACAAATAGAAGCATACATAGATTCGCATAAAGATTGGAAAGCTAATGTTTATGGACAGTGTAAGAGTTGGTTAAATGCTGGGTTACAACCTCGTGCTATGACTCGTGATTTGGATTGGGGTGTGAAAGTGCCTGTTGATGGTGCAGAAGGAAAGGTATTGTATGTTTGGTTTGATGCACCAATTGGATATATTTCGGCTACAAAGGATTTGTTTGAGCCAGGAGAACGGAGAAAGGAGAACGGAGAAGCGATGTGGGAAAAGTATTGGAAAGACAAAGAAACTAAGCTGGTACATTTTATTGGGAAGGACAATATTGTATTTCACTGTATAATATTTCCCGCTATGCTTATGGCTGAAGGTTCGTACATCTTACCTGAAAATGTTCCTGCAAATGAATTTCTTAATTTAGAAGGAAATAAAATTTCTACTTCTCGTAATTGGGCAGTTTGGTTGCACGAATATTTGCTTGAGTTTAAAGATAAACAAGATGTGTTGCGTTATACATTGTGTGCAAATGCACCTGAAACAAAGGACAATGATTTTACGTGGAAAGATTTTCAGGCAAAAAACAATAATGAATTGGTTGCTATACTTGGTAATTTTGTGAACCGCACGCTTGTGCTTACACATAAATATTACGATGGGGTTGTGCCTGTGGCAGAGGAATACAACAAGAATGATATTTTATTATTAGAGGAAATAACAAAGTATCCGGCAAAAATTGCAGCAAGTATTGAACAGTATCGTTTTCGTGAAGCACTGGCAGAATTGATGAATCTTGCACGAAGCGGGAATAAATATCTTGCTGATAATGAACCTTGGAAAATAGCTGGTACGGATGCTAATCGAGTTAAAACAATTATGAACATTGCTTTGCAAATTTGTGCGAACCTGACAATAGTGATGGAACCATTTTTACCTTTCACTTCAAATAAATTAACTACGATGCTTAATTTGAATGAAGGATTAAAATGGAATGATGCGACTAGAACAGATTTATTATTAGCGGGACATAAAATAAATACTGCCAGTCTTTTATTTGAAAAAGTGGAGGATGAACAAATAACATTTCAGGTAAATAAATTATCAAATTCGAAAATGGAAAATGAATTAGCAAACAATAAATCAGAAGTTCAAGGGCAGAAACCTGAAATTACTTTTGATGATTTTTCTAAAATGGATATTAGAGTGGGAACTATTCTGGAAGCAGAACGTGTTCCTAAAACAGATAAACTGTTGAAATTAAAAATTGATACCGGCATTGATATTCGTACTGTTGTTTCTGGTATTGCACAGTATTACAAGCCAGAAGATATTATAGGGCAACAAGTAAGTATTTTAGTAAACCTTGCTCCGAGAATGTTAAAAAATATTGAAAGTAGAGGAATGATTTTGTGTTCGGAAAACGAAAAAGGAGAATTGAGTTTTGTATCCCCTATAAAAACAGGAACAAATAACGGGGCAATAATTAAATAATTTTAAAAAGAATAACTTAACCCAAGCATAAATCCAAACCGTTGAGTTGGGTAATTAATGTATCTGTAATACCTCACATTGCCAACATTATTGAGATTAATAAAGAATCCAAGTTTTTTATTGTAACGATATTCTCCACCAAGGTTAGCATCAAACATTGGCTTTAATTGAGTAGCCACAAATTTTTCATCTTTCATATCCTTGTTTTCTATTGTGCGCGCATATTGATTATCAAGATAAAATAAATCAACTTTAATAATGATTTTGTCTGATAAGTTATAGTTTCCAGCCAATGTTATTTTTACTTGTGGAATATACCAGGCACGTAATTCGTTTGTCATTTTATAATTATAATAATCTCCGCTTAAGTTAAATCTTATTTTTTCTCTAAGCTGATATGCAACTTCTCCTCGCACATTTAATTCTTGTGCCTGATCATAAACAACATCAAATCTATTTGCAAGTAAATCCTTCGTGTCATTAACATACATCATTAAATTATCAATGCTGGTGTAGGATGCGCAGGCATTGTAATTAATTTTAGAAGTAATTGTTCCTTTAATTCCTCCAAATAATTTATATCTATCGTTTGTATTTTTCAAAGTAAGTTGCGATAAAACAAATGGATTTTCGTCTGTTATCGATTTCATACTATTCTTATGCAATCCTCCAGATGCGCCTACATAGGGAATAATAATATTGTCAACCACATTGTAACTTAAATCTATTTTTGGATAGAAATAGAATTTTGTTCCCTCTAGATTATCCATTACTGCTGTAACACCCACTGCAGCTTTATACTTTTCTCCCGTGGCATAAAAATTCGGATTAAGTGTTATGATGGTATTATTTATAGTGTCTTTAGCAGTTTTTAAATTGTAATAATCAATATCTGCGTTTACTTTTAGGATTTCTTTATCAATCGTAGTTTGTACAAAACCATTTGCTTTAATATTGTTTTCTGATGTTTTATATAAATCGGCAAGATTATAGTAACTCAATTTCACTTCGTGATTATATCTTTCAGCTTTCGTGTAATGACTCATTAAATCAGCATTTGCAGCGAAATAGTTAAATCTTTGAACAGTTAAATCTTTATCCAAGTTGTTAAGATTTGCATCATATCCATAAAAGTGAACCACGTTTCTGGCATAATCAAAATTACCAGAAAGTGTATGTTCTTTCAAAAACTTTTTGCCTGATAAACTTATTTCATTATCACTATACCCTGCGAAACCATAATCCTGCGCTGTGTAAGATGAAGATAAATGTTTCATTCGTATTCCGTAAGCATACTCTTTAGAGCGCAAACTATTATACCATACCTCACCGTAAGGAGTTGTATAATTTCCAAATCCCAATTTTACAAGTGCATTATAAAGTTTTGTTAGTGGTTCTCCTTGTAATTGCACAGGAGTAATTGGTGCAACATCAAAACCAGTATTTATTTTTTTAGAATTAATATTATATCCTTTTATAGGCAACTTTTGTGTAGAATCGTTAACAGAAGGGTTTTCATTTAACTTAGCTGCATCCATCACTGTAGGATGAAATTGTCCTGTTACTATATTTAAATAACGACCTAATGTATCTTGTGCAAACAGATTAGTTTGGAAAGAAACGAAAGCAACAAGGATTAAAAGTTTTAAAAAATATTTTTGCATTGTGTTATTATTCTTTTTTTAATTCTACACTATCTTTCTTTATCGATGGTTCGACAAATAAATTGTTTTGTTGAGGAGAAGTACCTTCAAACTGGATATTCAACGGCTGCTCTTTTATTTCTTTTGACTTCTTAGCTTCCTCTTCATCAGCATTTATTTTATCTAATTTTTGTTGCGCTATTTTTACCAATTCAGGGATTTCAGAATCTGTAATAATGCTTTTTAAAGTTGCCTTCGCCTGAAAATTATCTTTTGTATCCACATAATTATCCGCCAGCAAAATCATTGCTTTAGAATCCCAATACGGGAAATCACCTTCGCCATTAATTAATTCAAATATTGTTTTCTGTGATTTTTTATAATCACAATTATAAAATTGAATTAATGCGATGTTATATTTTGATTCTGCTCCCATATCATTCTTGGCAGTATTTACGACCACTTGAAACTCGGCTATTGCATCTTCATATTTTCCAGTAGCAAATTGTGAAGAAGCAATTATATAATGTGCTTCACTTGTAAGTTCGGATGATGACTTTTCAATTCCTAAAACTTTGTTTGCATTTGTAATTGCATCACCGTAATTCTTTAATTGGAAATTGCATCGCATCAAACCAATCTTTGCAGCGGTATTGTTTTTAGGATCTTCCGCTATTTGTTCCATTTGTTTATAATAATCTAATGCTTGTTTATACTCTTGTTTGTTAAACTCAATATCCGATAAACGACTCAATGAATGTTCAGTAAATTCACTTTTAGTTTTGCTTATAACATAAGTATATCCCTTTATGGAAGCATCTGTTTTTCCAGCTGCGTATTCACATTCGGCTTTGAAGAAATTAGCAGGTAGAATAAAAATTCCATTTGGGAACTTTGCTATATATCTTTCAAAATCGGTAATTACTTTATCGTATTTATGTTCCAAGTAATCTGTCTTGCCTATGTTATATGCTATTGAATCAAGACCCGCCTCTGGGATTTCAGCACCAAGGTCTTTTAAATGCTTATTTAACTCATCCACATTTCCTTTCGCTATGTAAATCTTTTTTACAATATCTATTGCCACTCCCGCATCAGGAGATGTTTTGTCCTGCTTGATTAATTTTTCAAAATAAATTAATGCATTATCATCATCCATTTTATAATAGTAAATCAAACCAATTTTACTTAAACAAGTGCTTTCATAAATACTGTTTGGATACTCTTCGATGAACTGTTTAAAGCTGCTCAAAGCCAAGTCGGTTTGATTATCTATATAATACGTTTGTGCAAGTTCAATCTTTGCTTTTTGAATATAAGTGGAAGAAGTAGAAGAATAGGTTTGAATAAACAATTTTAAATCAGCAATCTTTTCTGCATACTTTTTCTGCACACCGTCGGCTAATGCCTTTTGATACAAAGCGTAATCAGGATTTATTAACTTCATTCTAAATGATTGGTCGTAATAATCGGAAGCATTTGAAAAATCACGACTCATAAAATACCCATCGCCAATACGATTTAATGCATCGTTAATTTTCTTTGCATCTGCCTGTGGTTTAAAGGTTACAAACTTCCGAAACCACAATATACTATTCTCCCAATCGCCTAATTTATGGTACGAATAACCAATGTTATAATTAGCTTCACTAATTTCTGATTTACCAATTGCTCCCGGTTCATCTATATACTCTTTGTAACTTTCAATTGCTTTTTGATATTGCTTTAGTCTATAATAAGACTCCGCTTTCCAATAAATTGCATTCGCAGTAATTTCTTTATCAAAAGTATAAGGTTGCGATTTCTCGAATGATTTAATAGCATCGGCATATTCGTTATTATTAAATAAATCAACACCGCGATAATAGGCAACCTTTTGATATGCTTGCTTTAATTCAGGCGTAAGTGTTTTTATTTTTTCTATTGCTTCCAACGCATCTTTATAACTTCTTGTGGTAATAAAAACATTGACTAGATATGAATATGCTTCATCAACGTGAGCAGCATTCGGGAAATCTTTAATGTATTTCTGAAATGCTTTTATTGCCTCATTGTATGGATTGAAAGATAATTCATAACAAAGCTTTGCATAATTATATAAAGCATCTTCCTGAATTGCTTTATCAAAAGTTTGTTTAGATGCCTTACCAAATGCAGTTATCGCGCTTTGTTTTTTGTCTGTTTTTAAATAACAATCGCCAATATGATAAGAAGCATTTTGTGATAATGAATCATCAACGTCAGTTACTTTTATAAAATAATCAAGTGCATTTTTGTAATCATTTGTTTTGTAAAGAGCGTATCCCATTTGGTAATTATCCTGGCGTTGCAAGCCATTCGCAGCTTTTTCATATTTCATTAAATACGGAATTGCCTCCTTATATTTATTAGTTCTATAATATGATTCGCCAAGAATACGAGCAATTTCAGGAGCACGTTTTGTATTTGCAGAATCTAATAACGCAGGCGCGTAAGTTATTACCTCATCGTATTTGCCCTGCAAATAATAGATTTGAGCAATGTAGTAAGGAACAACCGGACCAAATGTTTCATTCTTCTGCAGATGTAAAAAATCCTTTAATGCAGTTTCATAATTCTTTTCATTGTAGGCAATATGCGCAGCATAATACTTTGCTGCCGATGCATATTTATTATCTACATCTTTTATTTCTACAAAATCCTTTTTCGCTTCTGCAAACTTATTTTCAACAAAGAAACTATAACCGCGCTTAAAGTAAAACTCTGCTAACTCATCAGTTGTTAAATCATAGATGTCAACTTTCTCGAACCAGTTAAGAACATCTTTGTATTTCTTTTTCCTGTAATTATATTTTCCAAGATAGAAGTAAGCCGTCTTTACTTTCGGGCTTTCGGGGTGGTCAATTACAAATTGCTTTAAATACAATTCGCCATCTTTATTAAATAATTCGGAAGCACAAATGGCGTTGTAATATTCAGCATCTATGCGGACAAGTGAATGTGGATCTTTATGAGAAGCTACTATATTGGTAAAACTCTTTTGAGCTGCACCATATTTCTCTTTCTGAAAAAGTTCTATCGCTGTTTTAAATTCTGCATCTTCGTGTGTGTAGATGTTTGTTTTTTGTGCAAAAACAAAGGCAGAGAATAAAACTCCTGCTACTAAACCAACTATTTTATATTTATTCATTAAATGTTTCAACTATTAATTTTGTAAAATTAGTAAGGATAAATGCTGTAAGTTTTGTTGTTTGATTAAGTTATTAACGTAAGGATGTTAAAAGTATTGTGTAGAAAGAAAAATTTAATGTTATGGAATAAACTAATTTTCCGATGTTTTAAAAGATGTACTAACAAATAAACTATGGCACTCGACACAATAATAAGTTTGGATAACGCTTCCATTTATCAAAAGCATAACCTTGTATTAGCTAATGTAAATCTGAATATCGACAAGGGTGAGTTTGTTTATTTGCTTGGCAAAACAGGTAGCGGAAAAAGTAGTTTGTTGAAAACATTGTATGCCGATTTGGAATTAAAAGAAGGTGCAGCCAAAGTGGCTGGCTACGATTTAAAGACAATTAAAAGAAAAGAAATTCCTTATTTAAGAAGAAAACTTGGCATTGTGTTTCAAGATTTCCAATTGTTAACGGATAGAACGGTAAATGATAATTTATTGTTTGTATTAAAAGCTACCGGCTGGAAAGGCAAACAAGTAATGCAGAAGCGGATTGACGATGTGCTTGACAAAGTACATTTAACTACCAAGAGTTTTAAACGGCCACATGAACTTTCGGGAGGTGAACAACAGCGAATAGCCATTGCGCGCGCCTTATTAAACGACCCCGAACTTATACTTGCTGATGAGCCAACAGGAAACTTAGACCCTGAAACATCAGAAGGAATTATAAATATTCTATTAGAAATAAGCAGAAGCGGACGGGCTGTGCTTATTGCAACCCACGATATTATGATGTTTGAAAAGTTTCCTTCTCGTACCCTTAAATGTGAGAATGGTAAACTTACGGAAGTGGGTTAACTCCCCCTACTTCTTTATCAACCTAATTGCTTTGCGTATTTGCAGGTAACTAAACTCCGAAAGGTCGTGCTCTATAGGGTTGGTGCTTGTATCTATTTTGATGTGTTCTATTGTTTTTTTCTTATGCTTTTCGTATTGTTCTTTGGTAAGCAGTACGTTGAATCTTAGCTTTTCTAACTGTTCTTTATTTAAAGCATACTCTGCTTCTACACCTGGCACTTGGCTACCGGCAATGGTTACAGCACCACAACCCTGACAACTCGTTGTGGTTTTGAAACAAGTAAGTGTTACTGTGCCACCATCGGACATTGTTAAAACAAGCGGCTGACCTGCTTTTATATCAAATGGTTTTTTATCTGCGTTGATAATACGAAGTTGCAAAAAGAATGCGGAATCGTATTGACAGACTCTGAAATAAGAGTTGAACTCTCCGCCTTGTGTAAACCTTTCCCACGTGGTGCGTTGTTCCAGCAGATGTGTTACTGGGTCTATTTTGTTCTCTTCTATTTTTTGTGCGTAATAAGTTAGTGGTAGTATAAAGAGTAAACTAAGTACTATTGCTTTTTTCATAAAGGGTTTTGGGTTATTGTATAATTATCTTTTTGTTGGTGATATTTTTATGCTCATCTTCTATTTTAAGAAAGTAAATTCCTTTTGTTAATTCTCCTTTATCTATTACAAGATTCCTCGCTGCGCTCAGAATGACAGTACGCACTTCTTTACCCAACACATCTGTTATATATATAGAAGTATGTTTTTGTTCTTCCGAAAAAGTAATTGTTGTTTGTGAAGTAAACGGGTTAGGGGAAATAGTAATGGTTGATTCTGTATTATTGGCTTTAGCTATCCCAACTGATGAACATCCATTTACAATACAGATAGTAAACCCTGATGAACCTGGATTACCCACATTGTAATCATAGACTCTAACATAATACCAGTTACCTGGAGTTGTAGTTACTGCCGAAGATATTGTGCCAAGGTTTCCTCCTGGAGCATTGCAAAGTATAGAACTTCCCAAACAAACAGGGGATACCCCTGAACCACCATTAAATACTTCAAAAGATGGGTCGAATGTTCCTCCTGGAGCTACTGTTATATCAGTACACGTTCCTGTTGCCTGAAATACATACCAGACATCATCATCAGGATTACTGCTTGCACAAGAAGGAGAAACAGGTACTCCGGAATTGGTTGCACCAAAAACGCATCCAGCAGTAGGTACGCAAGTAGCATTTGCAGTTAGTGTAATTGCATTTACACAATCATCGTTAATGAGAGGTGCTTGAAGGCAGATGGTAAATGCATAACAAGTCGGACTTCCTGTGAAATCATAAACTCTTACCCAGTAAGTATTACCTACAGTAAGTCCTGTCAATGTTAATATTTCTGTTCCTCCTGCACCAAGAGCATTCATACATCCTATTGTACTTCCTGTACCGCAAGAATCAGCATATACTTGAATAACTGGGTCGAGAACAGCACAAGGAGTAACAGTTATAATATGTGTAGTAAATGTAGCTGTGAAACTATACCATACATCATCATTTGGTATTCCACCACAAACGGCAGGATAACCAGAAGATGTTGCCCCTGACAATGTACCAGCTAAAGGTGAACATAAACCACACGGAGTACCAGATAACAAATTCCAAGCATTTGAACATTCATCGTTACAAGGTCCGTTACTTATTGCATTAACGCATATATTTGAAACTGCCATATTAGTTGCAGCCCCTGCATTTACTATTCTAATAAAGTAAGTGCCTGCGGCTAAAATACCTAATGACAGTGATTCTGTTTGTGCACCATTTGTAGTTATATTATTTGCACAACCTATCTCTGTTTCGTTAGCACAAGTTCCTGAAATAACTTGTATTACTAAATTACTTGATGCTGTTAAACTTGTTGCGCTAATTGTTATTGCAACACCACCTGGAGTAGTGAATGAATACCAGCCTTCTCTTCGGAATACCCCTGCCCCAATACAGGTTAAAGGAGGTGTAGTTCCCTCAACAGTAAAATCACTCATAATCTGATTACAAGTGCAACTCCCAATTGGAATATCATAAGAAATGGATAAACAAGTAGAAGCCCCATACGTTTGCGAGTAACTGTTTATATTAATGATGGCAAAACAAAGTGTGATGCAAATGGTGAGTAGTGTAGTTTTTGTTTTCATTTTGTTTGGGGTGGCTTATCAATACTTCATCAAAAGTAATCTTTATTTTTAAAATAAAACTCAAGTGTGCCTTTATATTTGTAATTTCACAGTCGATAAATAATCAGTTGGGCATTTCTTTTTCAGAAATAAAATCCTTTCTTCAACAAAACAACTTATCACATTATTTATACGGGAACAACTTTTTCCTATTCATTAAAAAGTAATATCATTTTTCGTTTGATACCTGTTTTTTAAACATTTAATAAAAACAGAGCAACATTTTTTTATTGACATTATGTATGCTACAAAATGATTAAGAGCGCGAAAAACATAAATTGTGGTTTTGTGAGTTAGCAATTGAGCAAAAGCATTTGTTTGCGCTTATCCTTTTTCAAATAAATGGACGAAAACAAATGATGGAGCTGTTTCCTTAACTAACAAGTGAGCTCGATGAACTGTTTGTGCATAATTGTTACTTTACAAGTGGGCAAATTTAACTGTGTGAGCTCATTTGTTTGCAAACAAATTGGCTCACACAGTTAAATTTGCTCAATTACAGAAGATAGACACAAAAAGCAGCTTTTCTGGAGCTTTTGAGGATAAA
>CAILDT010000143.1 GCA_903833025.1 uncultured Bacteroidota bacterium
ATTGAAAGAGGGAATGAAGAAATAAAAAAACTAATTAATAATCCTCACAATAAAAGTTTAATGCAAGCAGGTGGCAATTGGACTCCAATGGGAGCATTCACAGTACCTGATAGTGGAGGTGGTGCAGGGCGTTTAAATTGTGTTCGGTTTCATCCTTCTAATCATAATATCATATTTGTGGGTGCGCCTGCTGGTGGTTTGTGGAAAACTACTGATGGTGGAAACACTTGGAGTACTGCTACCGACCAGCTTCCTACTTTGGGTGTAGAAGATATTTTGATTGACCCAACAAACACTAACATTATGTACATAGCAACAGGAGATGGTGATGCGAGCGATACGTACAGTGTTGGCGTGCTGAAATCAGTTGATGGCGGCATTACTTGGAACATCACTGGTTTAAATGGTACTACCATACAAGGCAAACTTACTTACCGTTTATTAATGAACCCTAACGACCATACAATGTTATTTGCAGGTACTAATTCGGGCATTTATAAATCTACTGATTCGGGGATAACCTGGGTGCGGGTTTCATTAGTTAGTGGTATTAAAGATATGGAATTTATGCCTGGAAATCCTGCTATTGTTTATGCTGCTTCGGGCAATTCTTTTTTGAAGTCAACAGATACAGGAAATAATTTTACTCTTGTATATGCTGGTTTACCTGCTACTTCATCGGTTAATAGAATTGCCATCGCGGTTACTCCTGCTGCGCCCGATTGGGTGTATGTGTTATGTTCAGCTACTTCTAATTCCGGTTTCTATGGGCTTTATCTTTCTCAAAATTCGGGTACTTCTTTTGTATTGCATTCCAGCTCGCCTGAATTATTAGGTTGGGATGTATATGGCGGTGGTAGTGGCGGACAAGGTTGGTACACACTTTCACTTGCAGTTAGTCCGCTCGACCAATATGAAGTAGTAGTGGGTGGTGTTAACATTTGGAAATCTTCAGATGGTGGTTTCAACTGGGGTATTATCGGGCATTGGTGGGGCGCAAATGGTGTTCCTTATGTTCACGCAGATATTCACGATGCCATTTATCGTAGCGATGGCAGCGAATTATTTGTTGGTTGCGATGGTGGTATTTTTAAAACTAATAATGGTGGTGCTTCGTGGACTGATAAAAGCGCAGGACTGCAAATAGGAGAATTGTATCGGCTTGGTTGTGCGCAAACAAACCCTGCTATGGTTATTCAGGGCTGGCAGGATAACGGTTGTAATTTAATATCTACTGGACATTGGGACCACGTTACTGGTGCTGATGGTATGGAGTGTTTTATTGATTGGAGCAACACAAGTTATATGTATGCCGAAAGCCAGTATGGTGGCTTAAATCGTTCTACAAACGGTGGTTTAAATTTTCAAGGTATTACTTCTGGTATTAATGAAGGCGGAAACTGGCTTACTCCTTTTATACAAGACCCTGTTAATTCGTTTACAATATATGCAGGATATAAAAATGTTTGGAAATCTACTAACAGAGGTACTACGTGGGCTCCTATTTCTTCTTTCAATTCAGGTGGTTTATCTTGTCTCGCCGTAGCTAAAACAAATACGAATTATATCTATGCTTCCGATGGTAGTACCATTTATAAAACCATTGATGGTGGTGCTAACTGGACTACCTTAACTATTTCCGGTAATTCAGGTTCAATTAAATATCTTACTGTTTCTACTACGGACGAAAATAAAATATGGGTAGCTATTTCGGGATATATTGCAAATGATAAAGTATTTAAATCAACCAATGGTGGTGCTAATTGGACAAATATTTCGTTGAACCTGCCTAACATTCCTGCTAATTGTATTATCAACCAAACAGGCACTGCTGATGGTGTGTATGTTGGTACTGATGTGGGAGTGTATTATAAAGATAATACATTATCATCGTGGTTACCATATTCTAATGGGTTACCCAATGTAATAGTTGACGAACTCGAAATACAATATTCAAGTAGTAAGTTGCGTGCTGCCACGTACGGGCGTGGTTTATGGGAAACAGCAATTTATAACCCTGCTTCTAATTTACCATTTGCAAATTTCAAAGGTGATACATTAAGTGTTTGTCCTGGCTTTAATGTGCAGTTTTATGATAGCACACTTAACTCACCAACTGCTTGGCATTGGCGTTTTCCGGGAGGCACCCCCGATACTTCCTCTTTACAAAACCCTGTGGTTTCTTACAATACACCCGGCACATATAACAATGTAACGTTGGTAGCTAATAATGCTTTTGGTGTTGATTCTATTACTAAACTATCCTACATAGCAGTAAGTCCCAACATTAAACCTATTATTACTATTAACCCCAATGATACCGTTTGTACACACGTACAGCTAACTTCCAGCCCTTCGCTTTCTTATCATTGGCATCCGAGTAATGCAACTAATCAAACAATTGTTACCCTAACTACAGGAGTTTTTAGTGTAACTAATACTGATGTGTTTGGTTGTGCTACTTATTCTGATACTATTAATATATGGGTGTTGCCACCGCCACCAATACCTACAATTACTATTCACGGTGATACTTTAATTTCGAGTGCTTCAACGGGCAATCAATGGTATATGGGTACTACAGCTATTGCAGGTGCTACCAATCAAAGGTATATAGTTACAAATGCTGGTAGTACTTTTAAAGTAATAGTTACTGATAGTGTTACTCATTGTACTTCTACTTCATCTAATTTTGTTGGGATAGATGAGTTGTCTTCTATTGGTATTTCTTTTTCCATTTATCCTAACCCTTCAAATGATGCAACTACATTGGTAATGCAAACGGACACTAAAGATGATGTAGAAATAAATATTACTGATGTATTAGGAAAAATTATTTATACCAAAAAGGTTTCTTCCTTTATTGGTAGAGTGGAAACTACTATTGATGTTAGTCTTTATCCGAAAGGGGTTTATTTCTTCGCCGTTAAAAACTCAAAAGGAATGGTAGGGAAGAAGTTGGTGGTGTATTAGTTTTTATCGCCTTTCTTCAATATATACTTTTCGTCTTTCTGTATCTAATTTATCAAGAAGGATTGCGTTATGCGGGTCTGTTAAATAGGTTTTAAATGCCTCTACATACGCAGGATGATTGCGGTATTTAAACGCAACAATTTTTTCGCTTGTTATAAATAAAAATACAATACCAATACTTCCATAGATAGCAAGCCGTATTAAAATAGCTTTATAATAGCTTGATTTGGTAATTATATATCTTACAACAACTATAATTGTAATAATTATTAAGGGCAAAATGGAAGTGGTTAACATTGCTTGAGAACCTATCCATATATTAATTTTAAACATAATTCCGATTATAATCATTGATAAAACAAAACCAGTAGCCACTGCGCCTACCATTCGCATTGCAGTTTTACCTTCATAACTTGCTTTTTTAAACATTTTGCGAAACCCTATATTATTAAATAGTGCAAACCCAAAATAAAAATAAATACAAGAAAGAAACGATAGCGATACTACCGTTAACGCCACGCCGCCAACTACAAACATAAAGTTTAATATAATTCCTATTATGGCAATTATTCCGGTAATTAGTTCTGTTTTTTTCATAGTAGTAATTTTTTATTCAGCAATTTATTTTTTTAGATTTATTCCGTTGGTAATTTATAATCTATGTCGAAACGTTTTGCGTATTGTTCTATTGGTTCGAGCCCTACTTTAGCTCGTCGTAAGTTTACATTTTTTTCATCTTCTATCGGATAAAATTCGGGAGCTCCTGTTGTTTTGTTAAACACTACTTGCGAACCATAAATTTGTTTTTTCTCTTGTCGCATTAACACTCTGTCTTGCAACATTGCGAGCTCGTAACCGTTTGATTCACCTTTATTAACTGATGCTTGTATGATTGGTAAATACTTTAATTGTGTTTCAAGTTCGGAATGTTGTATTACATAAAACGCTGCCCGATTGCCGCTTGCACCTACAAAACTTTTATTTAACCAACCGTATTGCTTCACTAATTTTTCTATCCGTACTAAATTGCAACTATCAATATAATGAGTAAATTGTGTCGAATCTCCTCTTGTTCTTGTTTTCTGGTCGCGGTCAAAAATTGCGTTAAGTTGGTTTTTTAGTGCAGCAGTATCAATTTTTGTTTGTGCAAACAGGTGTTGTTTGCAAACTAAAATAAGTAATATTATAATTAGTTGTTTCAAATGTTGGTTAAGTTGAGTTGGTACTTCGCTTATTATATCGAATAACAATTATTACACACCTCCAAAAATACTAAATCATTGCATACACCTGATAAAAGAATCGGATTACATAATTATTTCAGTACTTCATAAACGCCAAAACAAACTGATTAAATTAACGAAACCATTGATTTTAAAGCAAAAAGTGCAAATGTGTATCAATTGCACTGAATTGAGTGTCAATTGCATCGAATTGAGTGTCAATTGCGCTGAATTGAGTGTCAATTGCATTCAATTGAGTGTCAATTGCATTGAATTGAGTGTCAAATGTGTTGAATTGAGTGTCAATTACATTGAATTGAGTGTCAATTGTGTTGAATTGAGTGTCAATTGCATTGAATTGAGTGTCAATTGCACCGAATTGTGTTACACTTGCATGCAATTGACACACATTTGCTCCAAATGAAGAATCTGTTCAATAAAGTGTGTTAAAAATCGTGCCCATTTG
>CAILDT010000144.1 GCA_903833025.1 uncultured Bacteroidota bacterium
TTCACTACAACTTGGACATACTGTTTTGATATCAAAATTATCCCCATTAGATGCTGATCTAATAGCAATAAGTATTGCATCTAAATCAGTGGATTTGATCGCCCATGGATCTTTGATATTTGGTAAACAGCTTTTAATTAAGTCTGCAACTGCTACTCCATTATAAAGCGCGTCCGGTGTTCTTATAGTAATTTCATCAATAGCAGTCATTGGATATACTGGAAATTCTTCATTTGGTGGAATTTCCAATTCACTGTCTGTATACCCTTTAGTGCCGCTAGGTAATCTTAAATATACAGCCGGGCGTCTAAAGTACTGCTTTAACGGATTATTATTTTCCATAGTTTCTCCTAAATATTGGTTATTTTAATATTAATAAATACACTAGATATTTAGTAGCCCTAAAAGTACTACTATAAAAAGGTATATGTTTATGGATATTCAAAGCCAATTAGAAGCGTTAATTCCACATCTTGAAAGGTATAAAGATGGGGTAGAACAATCATCCGACGCTATGTCCAAATTAGACCGTATGAAGAAGGCCAGCGCAGCCGATGAGGCAAAGACAGCACAAGAAAGATCCAACGCCTTGAAGGCTGCAGGACTAAAAGCCGAAGCAGCACTTTTTACTTTTTCTAGCAATTTATTAAGTGCTAACCAAGGTGCTTCAAAATATAACGGCGCACTAAGTAGTGCAGGAGATGCTGCATTACAATTAGGCTCACAGTTTGGTGTAGCTGGTACTGCAATTGGACTATCTATAAAAGCATTTACTTTTCTACTAGGAGAAGTGAATAAATTAACTGATGGACTTACTTCTTTCAGAGATGATACTACTAAAATAGCAGGTGTTTTACCTACAACACTTGAGGGTCTTAGTAATTTGGCTACCAATGCAAAATATTCTGGCGAACGCATGGCAGTGTTGCAAAAAATTACTGCAGGGGTAGGCACTAGTTTAGTTGCTTTAGGTGGTAATGCAGGCACCGGCGCTTTAAAGTTTATGGAAATGGCGAACGTTGGTGACGATGTTCGTAAAAAGTTTGGTATGATGGGTGTAAGTCAAGAAGCACTTACTAGTATGCAAGCACAGTATGTTGAAATGCAAGGGGCCTCAGGTCAAGCATATGTTATGCAGAATAAATCTATGAAACAGTTACAAACTGAATCACTAGCATATGCTGATAATATGACACGTTTATCTTCGCTAACAGGTAAAAGTGCAGCGGACCTTCAAAAACAACAAGAACAAGTACAAATGTCATTTGAAGAACAATTAAAAATTCGTATGGAAAATGTTCAAATGCGCGATTTAGAAAAGTCCGCTACAGAAGCACGTGCAAAGGGTGATTTTGCTGCTGCTGATAGACTAGAAAAACAAAAGCACCAAGTTGAAGCAGAACAAACTTTAAGAACAAATCTGATGAGAGAAACTACTGCAAAATTTGGAACAGAAACGGGTAATCAAATTGGTAGATTATTACGTACAGGTGTGTATGATAAAGTAACAGGACCATTGGCAACAATGAATGTAGATTTTGTTGGAATGAGTAACAAAATAAAAAATATTGACCCTGGCACAGATATTACAAAACTTTCTAAAGAATTATCCAATAACCTAACTAATGGTCTTGATAAAGGAATGGATAATTTTGCAACAAATTTAGGTCCTGCAGCCCTAACAGCCGGTGAAGGAGTAGGTAAAGCATTTGGTGTTAATACTGACATGATGATCTCTCGTAATAAAGCGTTTGGTAAAACTGCTGAAGAACAAGATAAAATAATCGAAGAAAATAAAAAAAGAGCTTTAGAA
>CAILDT010000145.1 GCA_903833025.1 uncultured Bacteroidota bacterium
ATCTATAAATTCTACTTTTCGGGTAAACAACATTGATTCATCATCTGGCGAAATTATTGGCAAATAATCATCTTGTGCTGTTGAAACCCCTTCTACAATCTTTGGTTCGAAAGGAACAGGATGAGCAAATAATTCGCTGAAAGGTTTCGCATATTTATACATCTCCTTTGCTTGCGATAAAAATGCGGGATAGTTTTTGTTGAACTTCGTATCGTCGTCGGATTTATAATTCATAAACATCTTTAGGTATTTAACACAGCTATCCCAGCTTTGTTCATCATAATAAATAAATCCAAGATAATAAGAAGGGTCGGAATGGTACTTAGGGCAAATCTGAACTACCTTTTTAAAGTAGGGTTCGGTAGGTTTAAAAGAGGCATCTGAAACAATAAATGTTTTGATTTTCTCTTCCGCAAAGGCAAAATTAGCATCTACATAATCGGGTTCTTCTTCCAATGCTTTGGTAAGAAAACTCATCCGTTCTTCTTTTTTATTCTTCTTGTCAATGCCTTGTTTATAGTATTTCAACGCTTTCTCATTTGTTATTTCCTGACAGGGTTTTTCGTCCTGCGAAAAGGAAGAGAAAGAAATAATGCTAAAAAGAATAAGTACAGAAAACCGTTTAATCATATATATACAACGAATGTTATTTAAAAAGATACACTTGTTTATTTAGCCAACTTTTTATCGGATTCCACTTTCGCCTTAGCTAAGATATCGTCCGCTTTTTTATTTGCTTCATCCAATATCTGTTGTGCTTTTTTATCTACTTCGGCTTTTGCAGCAGGCGCAGCAGCTTTTGCAGCCATCTTCGCTATTGGGTTGCCAATATCCATAATGTTTTTATCTACAGCAGCGTAACCATCTATTTTAGTTTTATCAGCTAATGTTTTAGCATCCGCTTTTATTTGGTTTGCCTGCATTTGCGCATCTCTCATTATCTTTTCCGATTCTTCTTTTGCTTTATCTTTTGCCATATCCACACCTTTGTTTACCACATCTTTTGCTTGGTCTTTTGGTGTTTGGTTGGTATTAAATAAATCGGTAGAAACGGTAGGTTTAGTAATAGTACCACCAAAGGTTGCTTTTATTTTTACTTTATCACCCATCTTTAAATTACCTCCGGTGTGTTTGTTCAGCTGGTCCAACAAGCCACCAGCAGCAGCATTGGCTTGTGAACCAAATTCCGACATAGGTATTTCCAAGTTCCAATTATAATCTATTGTTTGGTCGAAACCAGTTGAACCTTTTACCTTACCTGTTATGTTACCCGATTTTATTGGCATTTCCTCCACCTGTACCCTTCCATCTTTAAATTCATAAGTCGCGTTCACATTTTCCAAGGTAAGTTTTTTATACTTTTCCTGCTTCAAAGCATCCGCCAATTTATTTATCGGCTCAAACCCTTCAATAGTTACACTTGCGGTTTGCAATTTACCGCCACCTGTCAGTGTTTTCATATCAGGCGACATATGCTGGTCTAAATTAGTTTTGAATTTTAACTGCGTGCTAACTTTCCCTTTCGCATATTTACCAATAGGTGCAAGCTTTTTAACACTATTGAAAGTGTTGAATGTTTTCGGAATATCAAACCCTGCAACATCTACATCAAAATCAACAGTAGGTTTTTTAATGTTGAAACTATTGTAAACACCACTCAACGCCATTGTTCCTTCCAAATCTTTCAACTCCATTTTTAAATTGTCGAGACTAAGTTTGCTGTCCTTAACGCCCACGCCGCCAGTTACATTTGTTATGTCTAAATTATCATACAACATCCTGTTTACATTCACATTTAATTTTACATCTAAGTTAGAAGGTACGGCAATAGCACTCATTTTAGCAGTATCGGCAGTGGTTTTAGGTTTTGTAGTATCTGTTGTCATAAACTGATTTAAGTCAATCAACCCCGATTTTAAATTGAAACTACCTTTCAGCAGTTCATTTTTAATTGCGTATTGAAGAAAGTTTTCAATCTTCCCATCCATCTTAAAATCACTTTTACCAACCTTCGCATCTAAGTCGGTTAGCTCCACGTACTTCGGTGTAAAGTCAAGCGAAAGTTTATTAATAGTAGTAGGATAGTTTAACGATTTCGATTTGTAATTCATATCCGTAATGCTCAACTTTCCGCTTGCATCAAAGTTGTCGTACTGTTGTTTTTCTATTGCACTCAACCTTCCTTTCATCTTCACATCTGAATTAATGTTACCATTCAAGTCGGCACCATCAAGCGGAATAATATCTTTTATGCTCGCCAAATTTATTTTCGCAATTACTTCCGCAATAATATTAGCATCCGAAACAGGAGTAGAAACGTGCATCTTCGCATCCACTGGATTGCCAGCCATCTCTACGTGAAACTTATTTAAATCAATAACTGTAGCATCCGTTACTCCTGTTTTGTTATCCACC
Organism: uncultured Bacteroidota bacterium; assembly: GCA_903833025.1. Taxonomy (GTDB): domain Bacteria; phylum Bacteroidota; class Bacteroidia; order 2-12-FULL-35-15; family 2-12-FULL-35-15; genus 2-12-FULL-35-15. Next base: position 2,416 of record CAILDT010000145.1, read on the forward strand.
ACTAAATCAACTTGTATGTTAGTAGCTGCTTTTGGCAGAGATGGATATTGAAACATTGCATCTTTAATAATTAATTTACCACCAAATGCAGGCATTGATTTAGCATTATATATTCCTTTTGCAAAACCATCTAACGCCAATGAGCCAGATGTTTTCACGTCTTTAAAGTCTTTAGTATAAACACCGGGAACAAGCGATAAAATGTTTTTAAACTCCGTTTGATTTGCTTTAAACTTCAAGTTTATATCCATATCACTTTTCGGCATTGCGAAGTACCCATCCAAGCCAAGCGATAATTCATTAAACGAAAACTCATTGTCTTTCATCGTGAATTTAAAGTTCGGCATATCCGCATCAATAGCTGCTTTTATGCGTGTTTTTGTTTTATTAAGATACGTAACGCCACCGTAAGAAAGCGTGAGTTTTTCTATCTCCATCAATGTATTTATCTCGTAATTATCAGCCGTAAAATCTCCACTCAACGTATGATTCATATTGTAAATAGTAGTGTTGAAGCCGTGTACAGCATCATCATAAATAATAATTCCATTATCTATTTCAAACTTCTTGAGCGTCATTTTAAAGGGTGCCGATTTAGCTGTGTCCGCTTTTGTACTATCTGTAGATGGTTTGGTAATGTTATAATTCGCTTCACCGTTTTTCATTACAATTACGTGGATGCGCGGTTGTTTTAAGCGGATAGAATTGATTTTATATTTATCACCTTTTATCACACTCATCAGGTTTAAACCAACCGAAAGATTTTTGGCAACCAACAATGTATCACCTTCAAAATCGCCAGTGTTAGCAATACTTACATCGTCAACAGATAGTTTAAAATCGGGAAAAGAAGTAACCAATGTTAAATCAAAATCACCAAAGTTTACTCTCGCATTCAAACTTTTATTTGCTTCATCTTTCACAAACTGCACTATCTGTTTCTTAAAAAGAAAAGGTACAGAGATTAATATTATTATCAATACTAGAAAGGTAATGCCCGTCCATTTCATTATACGACGAAACAAACTCTTTTTCTTTTTGCGTCTATGATTGTTGCCGTAGGTGTTGTTACTGTTTCTTCTGCTCGATGCCATTTCTATTCTGATTTAGTTATTGTTTTTATTTCTTTTTCTAATGTTCTTATTCTGTCGTTTAATTTCTGCAAGCTTCTGAAAAGCACATAACTTCTTTTGTATTCACCAATTGAAAAAGCGGGCGAACCTTGCACTACCAATCCTTCTTCTTCAATAGTGGAACCAACGCCCGATTGCCCTGCAATTTTTACACCATCAGCTACTTTCACGTGCCCAACAACTCCTGCCTGACCGCCCATCATAATGTTTTTTCCTAATTTAGACGAACCCGCAACAAACGAACCACCCGCTAACACTGTGTTTTCACCTATCTCTACATTGTGCGCTATCTGCACCAGGTTATCCATCTTTACTCCTTTACGTATAATGGTAGAACCCATCGTAGCTCTATCGATAGACGTATTAGAGCCAATCTCCACGTGGTCCTCAATAATAACGTTACCTATCTGTGGTATCTTTTTATAATTGTTGTCGGAGTTGGGCGCAAACCCAAAGCCATCACTGCCAACAACAGTACTTGCGTGTATAGTGCAATGGTTGCCGATAATACAATCGTGATATATTTTTACTCCAGAATAGAAAGTGCAATTGTCGCCTATCGTAGTGTTGTCGCCAATAAAGCAATGCGGAAATAGTTTTACGTTGTTGCCAATCTTCACGTTTTCGCCGATGTAAACAAATGCGCCAATATAACAATCGGTGCCATAAGTGGCGGTAGGAGCAATAAACGAAGGTTGTTCTATTCCTTTTTTATCTTGCGAAATAGCATAATACATCTCCAATAATTTCGCGAAGCTACCATAAGGGTCTTCCACTCTGATTAGTGTAAGGGTAGGTTTTATGGGTCTATCCAGCGTAACGCTGTGTTTCAGAATAACTACCGAAGCATCCGTATCGTAAACATAATTAGTATAAGCGGTGTTGGATAAAAAGGACAAGCTCCCTGCTGTACCTTCTTCTATTTTAGAAAGACTGGAAACCATTGTGTTTTCGTCGCCTTCCACTGTGCCGTTTAATAAGTCGGCTATCTGTTTTGCTGAAAATTTCATCGGTCAAAGATACAGAAAAGATTGATTGCCCTCTCTCGTAAATTAAGGTTACACCGTCACCCCTCTCCTTTTTTCAAGGAGAGCGGCTGGGGGTGAGGTCTATTCTGTATCTTTGCCCAAACAAACAAAAAAACAATTATGCTCGATATAAATTTCAAACCATTCCCGATTTTAGAAACCGAAAAATTAGTACTTCGGCGAATAACAAAAAAAGATGCGCCCAACTTATTTGCGATGCGTAGCAACCCCGAAGTAATGAAATACATTGGCAAACCTACCGCCAAAACCATAAAAGAAGTCAAAGATTTAATTGCCCTGATGGATAACCGAATAAAAGCAAACGATGGAATAAATTGGGCTGTCACATTAAAAACAGACGATAAACTGATTGGCAACATTGGGCTACACCGTATTGTAAAAGAACACCACCGCGCCGAAATTGGCTATATGCTTGCCCCTGCTTTTTGGAACAAAGGCATCGCTTCCGAAGCCATAGAAGCAATTATTAACTATGGTTTCACAAAACTTAACTTGCACAGTATAGAAGCTCTGTTAGATGCTAATAATGTATCTTCCAAAAAACTACTTACTAAATTTAACTTCGTGAAAGAGGCGTATTTTAAAGAAAACTATCTTTTTGAAGGAAAGTTTATTGATACAGAAGTGTGTTCGCTTATTAATAATAAATAAAAAATAAGCCGTTAACTTTCTTCTCTCTTTTGGAGAAGTAGGATGTGAATGTGTTGGTGTGAGTTTTATTATTTAAAGCAAAGCTTAAAGTTTTAACAAGTTACTATGCCCAAACGCATATTTCAACGCTTCTGCTTCGCGCCTAGGAGGATTTAAAAGGAATGATTTTTTTTCGGATAATCATAAAATTATATTTATTTCATTTCTTTTAAGCTATCAATTATTTCAATTAGTTCAATGGTACTATACGTTTCGGATGTAATATTTATATTCAATTCAATAGTATTAATGAGAAACCTTCAAAACTGATGTTTTTATTCAATATCATTAATGATAAACCCTTGAAACTGCTGTTTACATCCAATCTGATTAATGATATTCAATCAAAACACCAGTTTACATCCAATATTATTAATGGTAATTATTGTAAACTCCAGTTTACATTCAATGTCATTAATGATAAATGATGTAAACGACTATTTCAGCCCATTATCATTAATACTATTTGAAAGCGTTAAAGTTTACTTTGTTCTTACATTAATAATATTAATACAT
>CAILDT010000146.1 GCA_903833025.1 uncultured Bacteroidota bacterium
CAGAAAATGAAAGCAATAAAACTATTTACCTTAATAGGTGCAGCAGTGGCAATTACATTTACAAGTTCTTGTAGTAAGGATAAATCAATGTTAAAGCCAACTACAAAATTTAATTACGACAACAAAGATTTGAAAACTGTGATAAAGCTTGGGAATCCAATTCTGTATGAAAAAATGTTTGTTCAGAAGGATATAATTGATAGAACGATATTTGTAATAAAAGGAGTAAACGATGGTTATGGCAATTGTGATGACGGGGATTGTATTTGTACTGTAATTGTAATTACTACATATCCTGGGCTTACTGCTAATGATTCTATTAATATCAATAGCAATACTCCTGATATAACTTTAAATTTCTTAGCTAAGGGAGATGCTGACCTGATATTAGCAAATCCCGAAGTGCCGGAATCTGTTGACCCTGCTCACATAAACATTACTACTAATAAAGACGGAACAAAAAGAATTAAATATGTATCGTTTTAAAAAGATACTTACCTTATTATTTATTGTATGGGTTGCATTTCTTTTTGAGAGATGCAACTCATCTTCTGTTAATAAAACGAACAGAATTCAGTTAACTTTAGAAAAATCAATTTTAATTAATGATGACAAAGGTTTAATAAGGAATACACCTCACATAATTACGAGTACTTCAGACAATCGTCTCAATTTATTGATTACTCCAAATAAATTACTACAATTTGATATTTTGACAAACAAACTATCCGCACTCTTTGATACCATTAAATTTAATATAGATTCTCTGATTGAGAAAACCTATATGGTAACTAATGAAAAAAAATACAAATATTTGAAACATACTGCCAAAGATTTAAAAAACTACGACCATGTTTTATATTCCTTATCACCAGTATCTTATGAAAATGGCAACTATTACATCCCAATAGCAATAAAAGCTAAAGCAGAGAATATCGAAGAGAATTCAATAAAAAATAAGGATGTAAAGAAAACAATAGATAGTGTTAAAATAAAGTATGGTGGTTACACAATTGTTTCGTTGGAAAATTTGAATTTCATTATTATTGCGGATAGTAGTTATCATCAACAAGCAATATTTCCATATATACCTCATACAGAAGACGGATTTGTAAAGCCGAAAAAAGGAAGTTTTATGTTCAACAAGCAATTGTACATTCCTATGATTTCAAGTGATATCTTATTCAATTCAGATTCAATAACTATAAAAGGAATGGAACCAAACTTTTTTTTTAGAGTATTTACTTTATCTGAAAAAGGCATTACTGGATCAAAATCGATTATCGATAAGAAACTTATAAATTCGAATCTTTATAGCTTGTCTAAACATCTTTCTTATAAGGCAAGTTATAGGGTAAATAATAATGAATTGATAGTGTCATTGGGCAAAGACTTTTTGAACCTGACTACAAATAGTTTGTATAAAACTCAACCTATATTGGAGGAAAATGAGTTTGTTTCCAACTTTTGTTTTAGTGGTGATTATATAATTTACACAACAGAAAAATTTGAAAGGGAGAAAAATATAACACACGAACACGGATTTTTCACCACTTTGAATCAAAATTTTGTAAAAGTAATTGATATAAAAACAAATGAATTGGTATTTACAAGAGAGCTTGATGCAAAAGGAATTTACACGATATCGCCCTCAAATAGTATTTATGAATATATTGAAAATAAAGATTCGTTGAATATAAAAAAATTCAACATGCGATTTAATGAATAGGTATTACCGCTCCGTCCACTTAGCACCACGTAGGATAATATATTTTAGATGAATTTCAGCACCGCCATTGTGGCGCGAAGCAGCACTGTAAGAAGATGTGGTAATGTCGTATGAAACGCCAACATTAAAATTACCAATTTCATAATTTACCTGCGGAATAAAAGCATCGCGGAAACGATAACTAGCTCCAAGAGAAATTCCAGATTCAGTAAAAAAGCCAGTAACCTTCGTAGGGTTTTTTATTCGGTAACGGACTAAACAACCTAGATTATATTCATTATTACTGCCTTGAACAAAACAAGCAAATGTAGGCAATACCGAAAATTTACTTCCGTTTACATCAAAATGACCATTGATACAACCAACAAACTTCCCATACAATTTTTCAGTAACGGTATAATCAGTTTGTTCGGGGCGGTTCATATGGTAATACGCAAAACCAATTGCCAAACGTTTTTGTTCATTTAACTCCATTGTATTTTTCCCGCTGTAATATTCATAATACAATCCTGCACTTAAATCTACATACGTAAAAGAAGTAGCAGGGATAGGTTCGTTCGAAGTTATCTGTGTATTAAATCCTAATCCATCATACTGATTGCCCCATTGCAAGGCGCCATAGTTAGCTTTATGTTGTGCGGCACCTATGGAAATACCCATAGATAAAGTATTTAACCTGTTTATTGGTAAAATACCAGATAAACACAAAGCTCCTTCTGTTAAACCTATTTTAGCATCGCCAGCTTTATCGCTAAAAAAGTTGATACCTGCACCAATGTGTGCTTTGTTTTCTTTTTTGCCTAAAGGAAAATCAATGGATGCAGCACTTGTATTAAAGGCATTGCCCATTGCTGTCCATTGGTTTTTGTAATTTATTATAGCACGAACATATCCATTGTAAACACCTGTAGCACCTGGGTTAAGTAACTGGGGGGCTTCGTTGTATTGAGAAAAGTGTATATCCTGGGCATAACTGGTAACAGAAATCAAAAGGAGCATAATTACAATGTATTTTTTTTTCATAAGTTTTAACCTTTAATATCTTTATTACCTCACCAATGTAATATTCCCTTTATTATCCACAGCTGTTCCATTTGCCAACTTACCAGTTAAGTGATATGCAAAAACACCAGGATTCAACGCTTTACCATCAAATGTACCGTCCCATCCTACAGAACGATTATCAGTATGAAATACTACTTGTCCCCAACGATTATAAATCTCAAAATCCATATTCTGAACACTTCCAAGCACGTATAGTATATCGTTTACACCATCACCGTTAGGGGAAAAGGCAGTTGGTACTCCAGCCGCTACTCCACCTCTTGGTTCGGAAGGAAGACGGAAAACAGCAATCACGTTGTCACTTGTAACAAATGTTAACCCAACCGAATCAGTTACTATGTTTGGGTTAGGTGAATGGTTGTTCATTTCCCAATGGTCGAAAAGATAACCCGAATTAGCAAATGCTTGTAAAGTAGTTTCTATATTTCCAAAGTAAGAACCAGTCCAACTATAGGTTTGGGGCGTGTAAGAATTTATTTTGATTGTTCCTGCGCCAGCTGGCTGAACATCAAAATTAATGGAATAAGGACCAGAAAGATTATAACAACCCACCATTCCTGCAGTTATATCAACGCATCTATTACTAATAAAAGTGCGCATCGTATCTACATTATTTTGCCATTCGGTAACCGACCCACCCCATTTAGCACATTGTCCGGGCATTTCTGGAGCTATCTGTGCAATCATACTATCTAAAAGAGGAATAGCAAAATCGCAACTAAAAGTAGAGTTTAACAAATCAACATAACGCGTTATATACAAATGTTTGAACGTTGGATTTTTTAATAGCGAATCTAAAATCAAAGTATGTCCTTGTCCACCTGGGTCTGGTAAAGATTCTGGAGCACAAGGGTCGGCTGTGGGTAGCTGGCTTGGAACTCCAGTATAATTAATATAATGTCCAAATGTGGCATCATTGTCCCACAAGGTATATCTCCATTTATGTTCTTGTCCGCCTGCTGATAAGCCGTGCCACCAGCCAGTATTCCAGTTTAACCAATCAGAAGTAACAGCCCAAGAGTTCAAAAGAAAATAATCAATTAAACTTTTCACATTTAGTAAACTATCCACGTGATTATAATTTGCGGCTACAGCCATATTATTCGTGGTGATGTATGTTTTTAATGTGTTCCAATCAGTTTGAGCTTGTGGTCCACCATATTTACTCCAAGTAGCACCCCAAGTCATTAGATATTGTAAACTATCTTTATTACCCTGATTATAATAGTATCCATTAAAATCGTTGTCATCCACTTTCTCTCTTATGTCATACACTCCCCAATATTGTCCATTTACATAAAGCACGCAAGGGGACCAGGTACGTCCATCCAAATGCAAGTTACCACGCTGGGAAAGTGTATGCACATAAGAATCGCGTATGTGCGCGCTCTTAGGTTCGCAGGGGTAATTATCATTTGCGGCTGATTTAATGATAATTCTCGCAAATGATTTACGGGATTTATTTACAAAAAATTTTGTGTTTAATGCATAATTGTAACCGAGTTCATCATCGCAAATAAAATCAATTCCTCTTTCAGCATACGCCCACGAATCGTTTCCGTGTTTATTACTATTGCCATCTGCCTCCGCTTTCAGTTGTTTGTTTTTATCAAAGTATTGTATACTTGTTTCAGGATAAAATTGCGTGCCTTGCATCAACGTCATAATACTATCGCTGAAAATAGAAACAACAGCTGTAGTATGTGTAATCCCAATAAAGTAAGTGTTACTTCTAATAAAACTTGCAGGTACGAGCGGGTTAGTACTAAATGCTTTTGCCCTTAAAACGGTAGTAGAGGTTATAGAAACAGGCACTGAATAAAGTGTTGAAGATTGTGTTGGTGTGGAACCATCCATAGTATAATAAATGCTAACTCCAATACCAGGCGATGAAATGGAAACATTAATTGCTGATGGATAAAACCCTGCAGGGTAACCCATAATAGGACGAATGGCATATTCCTGCATAGCTCCTGTATTTGTCGCAGCAGGCGTAGGGGTTGTAAACACAGCCCATAACGCACTTCCATCGGTAGCTCTTCCTCTTGAATGATTTGGTAATGTAGGGTTAGTGGTCAATGAATCTATTATAACACCACTCGGATTAGCAAAAACAATTTCTTCGGGTTTTGTTTGTGTCAACGAAAAATTAGTGTGTATATCTGTACCTACAACAATATTATTACCCGATGCCCATACTTTAATAAACCCAGTAGCCGGAATTGTAATACCTGCAGGGAAAGCCCATTTGGTAGGATTGTTTTTATTATCACTCATATAATATCCTGCAAGGTTTACAGCCGTTCCGCCCGCATTATATAATTCCACCCAATCTTCTGTTTTGCCATAATTATCAGCAAGGTTTTGGTTGGAGCAACTGTATTCGTTTATCATCACTTGGCTCTTTGCCTTATTAATAAAGCTAAAGAGAGACAGAGTAAGAATAATAAATGGAATGTGTTTTTTCAATTTCATTGTTAAGAAATTTGTTTATTTAAATTATTTGATAAAAGTATATCTAAAAATTTGATTTGCAAAATAATGTTGACGAAGTTATTTATTATTAAATCAAAGATTTGTAATACCTATCCTATTATCTTTGCGCAAAAATATATAATATGAGTAAAGTTTTAAATACAATTGAAGATGCGATAACCGACCTTAAACAAGGCAAAGTTATTATTGTGGTGGACGATGACGACCACGACCACGACCAATAGCACCTTCTCTCAAAATATAAGGTTCAGTATCAGTTTGGTAAGGAGGAAAAGGAGCAGTATTTCTATATGCTTGAACTGCCC
>CAILDT010000147.1 GCA_903833025.1 uncultured Bacteroidota bacterium
AAAAAATTACGATATTCGCGGCGCAATTGACGAAAGGAACGAGAAAATAGGCAAGAAAATACGGGATACAGAGTTACAGAAAGTGCCGTACATGTTGATTGTTGGGGAGAAAGAAGAGGCAGAAAATAAGATTTCAGTGAGAAAACAAGGGACTGGAGATTTGGGAAGTTTTAGTATTGAAGAGTTTTCGAAAATAATAAACACAGAAATAGAGAATAGTTTTAAATAATAAACAGAGTATTAACTAATATAGGAGGAACAGACAATAGCAGCACCAAACAACAATAACAGCAGTTACAGACCGCCATTTAAGAAGCCGTCAACCAATTCAACGAACCCGTTAGACCCCTCGGTTGACAGACGTTACGGGAGAAGTGGACAGAAAAAGCAGGACGAAACGTATAAAATTAACAGGCGGATTCTCGCTCAAAATGTACGTGTGGTTGGCGAAGGTATAGAAAGTGCTGTTTACCCGATTGCTGAAGCATTGGAATTAGCAAAAGGATTAGGGTTGGATTTGGTAGAAATATCGCCAACTGCAGAACCACCAGTTTGTAAAGTAGTAGATTATAAAAAATTTTTATACGACCAAAAGAAAAAACAAAAAGAATTAAAAGCAAAAGCAGCGAAAACAGTAGTAAAAGAAATTCGTTTTGGTCCACAAACAGATGACCACGATTTTAATTTCAAGAAAAACCACGCTATAAAGTTTTTGCAGGAAGGATGTAAAGTAAGAGCAAATGTTTTTTTTAGAGGAAGAGCGATAGTATTTAAAGAACAAGGGGAAATATTATTGTTACGATTTGCAAATGAGTTAGAAGAATATGGAAAGCCAGAACAACTGCCTACGTTAGACGGAAAAAAAATGATAATTGTATTAACACCAAAGAAAAAGTAAATAAAATAACAATAAAAAAAGAAGAACAGATGCCAAAAATGAAAACAATGTCGGGAGCAAAGAAGAGATTCAAAGTAACCGCTTCAGGAAAAGTAAAAAGAAAACACGCTTTTAAAAGCCACATTCTGACAAAAAAAACTACTAAAGCAAAACGTGCATTAACACGCACTGGGTTAGTTGATAAAACAGATATGCCAAGAGTGAAAGCAATGCTTACAATTGGTAAGTAAGAAATTTTAGATTCCAAATTAAAAACACAGTTCAATTAATTATAAACCAGGATTTCAGTATTAAGTTTCTTTAAACTGTAAGAACGCTGAAACCAAAAAACAAAAAAGAAAATGCCTAGATCGGTTAACTCGGTGGCTTCAAGAGCCAGAAGAAAAAAAGTCCTCAAACAAACCAAAGGTTATTGGGGTGCAAGAAAAAACGTTCATACAATTGCTAAGAACGTGTTAGAAAAAGGTTTAACGTACGCATATCGCGACAGAAAAACCAAAAAACGTAATTTCCGTGCAATATGGATACAGCGTATTAATGCTGGTGTTCGCCCCTACGGAATGTCTTACTCTCAATTTATGGGAAAAGTTCACGCTAAAAATATCGGCTTAAACCGTAAGGTTTTGGCTGATTTAGCAATGAATAATCCCGAAGCTTTTAAGACAGTAGTTGAGAGCGTGAAATAGACTTTATTATCAAATGCTAAGACAGAGAATCCTGTTCTGATAAATTTCGGAACAGGATTTTGTGTTTACTGACCTTAAATCATCCGCTCCAAAAAAATATTTATCTTCAATTATTTTTATATCTCAATAATTAATCAGACTTTTGAAGAATTAAAAACTAAACACGAATGAAAAAAACAATTACACTTCTTTTAATGATGGTTTTATTTTGCAGAGTAGTAGGGCAACCCGATTTAAAAGCAACCCAAAGTTGTGATAGTATGCAAACCACATTTGCCGGTGGAAATTATTTGCGAGGTAATATGTTTGATATTGTGGCATTGCATACCGTAACCATTAAAACTTTTGAAATTCATTTGGCTGATACTGCAAACATTAAAGTATATTTTCATTTGGGTACTTATTTAGGTACAGAAAACATTGATACTGCTTGGACTCTTGCCGCTACGTTTCTTCACATTTACCCAAGTGCATTTGGGCAGCCAACCAAACTACCTTATAATTTTAATAAAATTATTCCTGCCGGACAAACAGGAGCTTTTTATGTAACTACAACTTCCACTTCAGCAAATCTGTATTATTCAAATGGTACTTCGCAAGGTGCTGTGTATGCTCAAAATAGTGATGTTTTATTACTTGAAGGCTGCGGAATTGATTATCCCTTTTTAGGCACCCCTCATACACCACGCATTTGGAACGGGAAAGTTAAATATTGCTATACACCAGTAGGGATAGACGAAATGAGTTTAGAAACCTTAGAGAGTGCTATTTACCCAAATCCG
>CAILDT010000148.1 GCA_903833025.1 uncultured Bacteroidota bacterium
ACCCGCAAGCTTGTATAATATTTTGGCAAGCTTGCCAAAATATTATACAAGCTTGCGGGTGGTTTTTGATATTTAAAAGGGGGGTGAGAAATTTTGATGAGAAAATAGGGAAGATAAAAAAACAACGTTTAAAACTATATTTCTTATTGTAAGCAATTTTAGTTATTATTGCAGTACCAAAAACTCATCCACAATAACTAACCTAAATCCAAAACAAATGAAAAAAATTCTGTACTTAATTGATGGGATGACAATTAATCCTTTTAATTGGTATTGGAACCCTCAAATGCCAAGTGTTTTTACTAATCTTTTAGCTCCTTATCCAGGCGCAACTCTTACTAGGTTAATTTCTACCTACGAAGGATGTAATTTTCCTGGTATTTCGGGTTGTGATGTAAATACAGGTAATTGGGGAGGTTCGCCAACCACTACAATAAGCGAAAAAAGAGAAATGATGCTACGCCAAAGGTATTTACTTTGTACAAATACAAACAGAAAAGGGAACAACAAACAAAAAAATAATACTCCAATGACACCACTTAAAACAATTCTCCTTCTCTTGCTTTCTGCATTTATAAACATAGTAAGCGCACAAACAAAAGAACCAAAACTATTTACATTATGTGGCGAAACAAATGATACCATCCGTATGGCTGATTTGGATAATTGCGCCGAACTTATACCTGTGAATGATAAAATGAAAGTAGTATTATTTACTATCACCATTCGCCACGGCTCCACGTTTGAAGATTTCGACCCAAACGTTGGTGGTAAAATTGATAAAGATTTTATTACTCAACTAAAAAATACGAAGAACTTAAATTATATTCAGGTAAGAGATATTGTTGCGAAGGAAGGCAAAACGCAAAAAAAATATAAGGGGTTTACTGTTTATATTAATCAGCAAAAGTAACGCTGTTTATAGCTTCTCGCTAAGTGCTATCAGCTCTTGTTTTATCTTTCTCAATTTAGTTTCCAGTTTAGAGTATTGAGTTTCTCCGGTTTTTATTTCTTTTAATATCCGTTTACCGTATTCTTCCAGATACTTTTTAATGCCTTGTATGGTTAGCCCTTGTTCTTTTAGTTTAAAAATGATTTTATAAACTTCAATATCCTGTGGCGTAAACATTCTGTTTCCTTTCTTGTTTAATTTCGGTTGTATCATCTCAAACTGCCCATCCCACAACCTCAACAGACTTTGATTAACTTTAAACATCTCCGCCACTTCACTAATTGAATAGTAAAGTTTATTGTCTTTTGGCTTATCTATGTACGAACCTCCTGCTGGCATTTGTGTTTTTAATTAAATTTATCGGAGCTTAAAAGTACTTAAATCTGCCGAACAATTCTTTTTTCTTTTTGCTTCGTAATTATAAATCGTGTTTCCTAAATCATTCAGAAACGGAAATCCAATAGTTTTATATTCATATCTCCCCGAATTTAATATCCCGTTTTCGTTCACATAAATAACTGCGGAAAGCATAAACTCTATGTGTTTAT
>CAILDT010000149.1 GCA_903833025.1 uncultured Bacteroidota bacterium
AACATAATTAAACCACCACCTTCGTCATTAATACGTGTAGCAAATTCAGTAGTTACGGCATAAGGCAAGCGAGCAATAATACCAATCATAATGATTAAAGAAATACCATTACCAATTCCCTTGTCAGTAATTTTTTCACCTAACCACATAACAAACATAGTTCCGGTTACTAATATCAACACGGTAGAAAACCACCACGCGAAATCGGGGTTAGCAACCACTTGGCGCATTACTCCGTTAATTTCAACTGATTTAAAATTTGTAATTTGAGAAGCAATGTAACCAGGAGCTTGCGCCTTTGTAATAATTACCGTTAAAAAACGTGTAATCTGATTAATCTTTTTACGTCCGCTTTCCCCACCTTGTTGCATCTTACGGAAATAAGGCAACGCCATACCCAATAGCTGAACAACGATAGAAGCAGAAATATAAGGCATAATACCCAAACCGAAAACAGAAGCACGAGAGAACGCACCACCTGAAAACATATTAATTAACGCCCCAATACCTTCGTTAGTTCCTTGGTGTGCTTTTGTTAGCACTTCGGAGTCAACACCCGGAAGTACCACATAAGAACCTAAACGATAAATCAAAATAAAACCAAGAGTATTAAGAATTCTATATCTTAGGTCTTCTATTTTCCAAATGTTACGAAGTGTATTTATTAAGTTTTTCATAAAACAGGTTTACTGTATAAATTATGCTTTTTCTATTGATTCCGCTGTACCGCCTTTAGCTTCGATAGCCGCTTTTGCAGTAGACGAAAATGCGTGAACTTTTACTTCCACTTTTGATTTTAATTCACCACGACCAAGTATTTTCACTTTATCATTTTTGTGCGCTAATCCTTTTGAAATCAAAAAAGCACAATCAATAGTAGTTACTTTGTTATCATCAGCCAATTTTTGAATAACATCCAAATTAACGCCACGGTATTCATGACGGTTAATATTTTTGAAACCAAACTTTGGTAAACGTCTTTGTAATGGCATCTGACCACCTTCAAATCCTCTTTTTGCAGAGTATCCCGAACGAGATTGTGCTCCTTTATGTCCTTTTGTTGACGTGCCGCCTTTTCCAGACCCTTGCCCTCTTCCTATACGCTTTTTAGCGTTTTTTACAGAACCTTCTGCCGGTTTTAGATTACTTAAATTCATTGTATTTATTTTATAACTGTAACTAAATGTTCTACTTTCTTAATCATACCCATAATTTGTGGATTTGCTTCCTTATCCACAATCTGGTTCATTTTGGTAAAACCCAAAGCTCTCAAAGTTCTCTTTTGACGCTCTGTGCGGTTTATACCACTTTTTGTTTGTTTAATTTTTATTGTTGCCATTTTCTTATCCGTTAAATACTTTTTCCATTGAAATACCTCTATGTTGAGCTACAGTAGCTGCATCACGCATTTTTATTAACGCATCCATAGTAGCTTTTACCACGTTATGTGGGTTTGACGAACCTTTTGATTTTGCCAACACATCCGTAACACCTACACTCTCCAATACTGCACGCATCGCACCACCTGCAATAACACCTGTACCATGAGCGGCAGGTTTTAAGAAAACTAGCGAACCGCTATATTTTCCATATTGTTCGTGAGGAACTGTTCCTTTTACGATTGCTACTTTTATTAAATTTTTTTTAGCATCATCTATACCTTTAGTAATAGCATCAGTTACCTCTTTTGCTTTTCCTAAACCATACCCTACAATTCCTTTTTCATTTCCTACAACAACAATTGCAGAAAACGTAAAGTTTCTTCCCCCTTTAGTAACCTTAGTTACACGTTGAATGCTTACCAGCTTATCTTTTAATTCGATGTCGCTTGATTTTACTCTTTTTGTATTTGCGTTTGACATTATTTGTTTTTAAATTATTTCTATTAAAACTTTAAACCTGCTTCACGAGCTCCTTCTGCCAATGATTTCACTCTACCGTGATATAAATAACCATTTCTATCGAAACGAACAGTAGCTATTCCTGCTCCTGTTGCTTTTTCAGCTATTGATTTACCAACCAATTTAGCTTGTTCAATTTTGTTTACTTTTGCATCTGCAATCCCTTTATCAGCCGAACCTGCTGCAACAAGAGTTTTTCCTGTTACGTCATCTATCAACTGAACATAAATTCCTTTATTACTTCTAAAAACAGTAAGTCTTGGACTTTGAGCATCTCCCGTAACCACCTTGCGGATACGTTGCTTTATTCTGTTTCTTCTAAATTCTTTCGTTACTGGCATTTTTTGTTTTATTTAAATTTTATTTACCTGCTGATTTACCTGCTTTTCTTCTCAATATTTCTCCTGTAAACTTAATACCTTTTCCTTTGTATGGTTCAGGTTTACGTAACGAACGTATTTTTGCCGCTACCATTCCTATCAATTGTTTGTCCGAACTCTCCATAATGATTGTTGGGTTTTTTCCTTTTTCTGAAACAGTAGTTACTTTAATTTCTTTTGGCAATTCAAATGTTACGTTGTGCGAATATCCTAATGTTAATTCTAACAATTGTCCTTTATTTACCGCTCTGTAACCAACACCTACAAGTTCCTGTTCTGTTTTATATCCTTCCGAAACTCCTTTTACCATTGATGCAATTAAAGCGCGGTATAATCCGTGCATTGCTTTGTGGCGTTTTTGTTCGGTTGCGCGAGTTACTGTAACAATACCATCTGCATTTTTTACTGTAATTGCAGAATCAACATCTTGTGTTAAAGTTCCTTTAGCACCTTTTACTGTTACCACATTTCTATCCGAAACACTTACTTCTACTCCCTTTGGAAGCGTGATTGGTAATTTTCCTATTCTTGACATTTTTCTTTTCTTCTTAAAATATTAATAAACATAACACAAAACCTCACCACCAACTTTTTGAGTTTTTGCTTCTTTATCTGTCATCACACCTTTTGATGTAGAGATAATAGCTATACCCAAACCATTTAAAACTCTTGGCAATTCAGTTGAACCAGCATACTGACGTAAACCAGGAGAACTAACTCTTTGCAAGCTTTTTATGGCTGATTGTTTACTGATGGGATGATACTTCAACGCAATTTTGATAGTGCCTTGAACAGTATTGTCTTCAAATTTGTAACTAAGGATGTAGCCTTTTTCCAAAAGAATCTTAGTGATTTCTTTCTTTAAGTTTGATGATGGAATTTCTACAATTCTGTGGTTTGCTTTAATAGCATTTCTTACTCTGGTAAGGTAATCGGCAACGGTATCTGTCATTTTTTTAGTTTTATATTTTATCCCGCACGCAGGATAATTATACGTTAATACTATTTCCCTTTTTCAGAACATTTTACTGCTCTTCTTTTTTAAGGGAGGGCAAAAGTAAAAAATTAATTCATACAAACAACAATTGATTGAAAATATATTTTATCCAGAAAAGAAACTCTTTGCACAAATAACTAATTCACAATTTTGCCTTCCACAAAATACATATCTACTTCACCTTTATTTTTTGCTTCAATTTTGCCTCTGTAAACGCAGTTAAATTTATCTTTTACCAATTGGTAGGTGCTGCCGCTAATATTTATTTTACCGTTTTTGCTTTGCTGTTCCATCCTCGCTGCTGTGTTTACGGTATCGCCCCAAATGTCGTAGGCAAACTTTTTTACGCCAACAATACCTGCTACCACCGGACCAGAATTAATTCCTATTCTCAATTTAAACTGCCCTCCTTCCACTTCTCGCTTGTTAATAAATTCCATTATTTCTATTGCGACTTGCACGGTTTTGATGGCGTGGTCTTTATTTTCTATTGGCATACCACATACGGCAAGATATGCATCGCCTATGGTTTTTATTTTTTCCAAGCCATTACGCTCTATTATCTCGTCGAAGGCAGTAAAACAATAATGAATTTCTTGAACCAGCTGTTGTGGTGTTAGTTTTTCACTTATTAATGTGAATCCAACAAAATCGGTAAAGATGACAGAAACGTTTTCAAAGCTTTTTGCTTTCGCGCTTCCTGTTTCTTTTAATTCTTCGGCTACCTCGGCGGGTAGCATATTAAGGAGTAAATTTTCGGAGCGTTCTTTTTCTTTGGAGATAATATTATTTGTTTTTTGTTTTGTTTTTATTCTATTGTAAAAAAGTAACGAAACGAGTATAAACAATAAAGTACTTAGTATAAACGAATAAATTAATATGGTACGTAGTTTTTCCTTTTCTTTCAATGCTTTTATTTCCAATTGTTCTTTTTCCCTGTTAAAATCTGATTCCACACGAGTGAGCATATCTGCACTTTCGGACGAAAACAAGGAATCTTTCATTTTTAAATATTGGGTTTGAAAGCTGTACGCATCTTTATAATTACCCATTGCTGCATTGGCTTTGTACGAAATAATATAGGCATCCAACAGCAATGCAGGTGTACCACCAAGCTTTGCACATTTGAGACATTCGGATGCTGATTGAATAGCAAGTTCGGGTTTTTGTTTTTGCAAAAACGATTGGGCTTCAATATTATTTTTGATGGATTGGTAGCCAACTTCATCATTCACATCCAAACTAAATGCGGAACTTTTATTGAGCATTGCCAATGCCGAATCGGGTTGATTTTGTTTTATAAACATTTTCGCCATTTCGGTATAGCTATGTTTCAGCCAATTTTGGTCGTTGGGTTTCAGTTTTAT
>CAILDT010000150.1 GCA_903833025.1 uncultured Bacteroidota bacterium
CATATACTCGGTCACAATATTCTGTAAATTATCTACAAAGTTAATGGCCTCTTTATTGCCAAAATCATTGCAGATACGATGAATTAATCCATTGGTGCCATCCCCTAAGACACCTTTCTCTAATTGACCGCGCGAATATTTACCATTCACTATTTCCAAGACATTATTAGACGTTTTAAAATCGTCCTTGTCGCCAAAACGCTTGGTTTTATATTTCATAGTAAAGGGTGGTAAAATTTGTGAGAGGATATTAAAGCTAGAAATATCTTTCTTCGGTAATTTACTTACATCTACTTTATTATATGACATTAACAAGTTCATTGCCTCTCGGGCAGTAAATTTAATATTTTCTCGGGTAAAACGGTAGGATCCGAGAAGCGAATCCTGGAAGATTCCAATAATAGATTTATTATTTGCCGGGCTAATTATTTGCCAAGGCACTGCTGCTAAATTAATTAATTCTGCCTCACTCTCAATATCCTGAGGCATATGTAAATTCATCTCATCTCCCAATGAGGATCCCTTAGCTTTCACTAAAGGCCAGACTGTATCTTAAGCAAATTCAGGTTGATTATACCATCATCATTCACCAACATCCGTTCAGTCGTTGAAGGGCTACCATTTCCTATCATAGCGGATTTAGGTAGTCACACTGCGGATTGCCCAATCCCTAACATTATTACCATTGGGTACGGCTATTAACCGTGTTCCCTGTTACAATTTCTCGTAAAAGGTGGTAGCTAGGGCTCTAAGGGGTTTCCCGCTGCAAGATGTTTCGCCAACAATTGATTCTTTAAATCTATAATAAATTCCTTAGCACTTTCTTTGCTCTCTTCTAAGGAAATATGAACACCACCAAAGTCTGCTTTTATTCTTTCTATATAAACATACCAACCGTATTGCGTTTTATTTCGGTTTAAAGGTTTTATATATTTTTCTATGTCATCATCTATGACATCAATATCTTTAAACTTTTGACTTTTTTTATCCTTAAAATAACTTATTACACCATTTGAGACACGTTTTTTACTTTCGTCACTATGAGTAAATACACTACCACCATTTTTTAAGTTGTATCCATTTGGAAACAAACTGTTATAATGTTTAATGTAGTATATTTCCTTATCATTCGCTTCATCTATTTGACAATACTCAAGTAAATCAACAACAAAATCTTCAACGCCATATTTTCGTATAGCATTATTCAAATAATGTGACTGATTTTTTTTCGTAGAGAAAGCTTCTGATACATGACATCTAAATCTTCCGTCTCGTCCGTATGGTCTATATCTTTTATGATTCAATATATGCGAGACAGCTTGTCCTACATATACCTTACCAGTAGTAAGATTAGTTATTTTATATATTTCGCAATATCGTTCGCTAGGATTGTCTATAATATCGTTTGACAGTTTAATTTGTTTTGACGGTTCCATTTATATATTATATAGATTATTCTTTTAAGTTAATTTGAATCAATTTTGACTAGGAGGTTGCACGCTTTTCACGCCTCCTGTTTTCGACAGAGATTAAGTTTATCGAAATCCGCATTGTAAGGTTTAGTATCAGCAACATTCATTCTAAATGTGTCGCCTATCGGCATAATTCGCACGATATGTCCCATCATAGACATTCTGTGCAAAGTCGGTTGCCGATTAAAGAGAATACAGTCACCGTCCATCATATGACGATGGACTATATCTCCTATCTCCAGCTTAATAGAATCGCGATCAATATACCGCAGAGAAATATTATCGCCGTTTTTCTTCTCTAGAATCTTCGCACCCGGATGGACATCGGGGACATTGCGAACGAGTTTTTCTAGAAATTTCATATTCCGAATATTGACGATAACTGGTTTAGTTAAATTTTTCGCCATTTTTAAAGGCACTCCAAGTTCAGCCGCCGACAAATTCGGGTCAGGTGTAATCACTGACCGCCCACTATAGTCCACACGCTTACCCATGAGATTACCTCTAACTCGCCCATGCTTGCCTACCAAGCGTTCTTTAATAGATTTCAGAGGCCGACCAGAACGC